>JAUSGE010000013.1 GCA_030649205.1 bacterium | reverse complement strand
ATTTCCAGAAGCATCAATGACGGGACATTTTTTAAAAATGCCAGCTTCGTAGAAGCCGTCCGCCAGGTTAAGAAAAATAAATCCAGGCTTCATCTTGTAGGCCTGATTTCCAACGGCATGAGCGCGCATAGCGATCCTGATCATCTCTTGGCTTTATTAGCCTTGGCCCGCGTTAATAAAATCAGCCGGGTTTATCTGCACCTGTTCACCGACGGCCGCGATTCGCCCAAATACGCTTCATTAAAATTAATTGAAGACATCCAGAAAACTTTTAAAAATGGCGAAGCGATCGCCACCGTTATCGGGAGATTTTACGCCATGGACAGAAAAAAGATCTGGCCTAGAATTGAACAAGCTTATAATGCTTTGGTTAGCGGCCTAGGCCGGAAGGCGGCTAGCGCCCAGGCGGCCATTACGGAAAGCTATAACCGCGGCGACAGCGACGAGTTTATTGAGCCATATATCATCACTAAACAGGGCAAGCCTTTGCCCAGGATCGGCAACGGCGACAGCGTGGTTTTTTTTAATTTAAGGTCAGACCGCGCCCGCCAGCTGGCTAAGCTGTTCGTGCAAAAGCAATGCCACGAAAAAGAAAAAACTTGTTTTGACAGGAAAAAAATACTAAAAGATTTGCTGTTCGTGGCCATGACCGACTTTGGCCCGGATTTGGAAAATATTCTGACGGCTTACCCCAGCGGCGATTTAAAACAAACTTTGCCCATGGCGCTCAAAGGCTTAAGCCAGCTTTATATCGCGGAAACGGAGAAGTATGCCCATGTTACCTATTTTTTTAATGGCGGCTACGCGGACGCGGTGGCCGGCGAGGCCAGACAGGTGATTGCTTCGCCGGACGTCAAGTCATATGATTTAACACCGGCGATGAGCTCGCGAAAATTGGCCGCGGAAGTGGTGGAAAATTTATTAAACAAAAAGTATGATTTTACGGTTCTAAATTTCGCGGCGCCGGATATGGTCGGCCATACCGGCAACTTAGCCGCCGCCGTAAAATGCTGCCGAGCGGTTGATAAATATTTGGGAGAAATCGTCAGCGCTTATCTGGGCGCGGGCGGGACTGTTTTAGTAACCGCTGATCACGGCAACATCGAGCAGATGATTAATTTAAAAACCGGAGAAATTGACACCGAGCATTCTTCCAATCCCGTGCCGTTTATTCTGGCTAATAAAAATCTGGCTGGCAAAATTAAGTTAAGAAGCGGCGGAGTGCTGGGTGATGTGGCGCCAACGATATTGGAACTGTTAAAAATAAATAAGCCGAAGGAAATGGGAGGAAAGAGCCTTATTAAATAAATTTTTAATTATGGCAAATATAACTAAAACAGTCAGACCTAAACCGGTCGTTTTAATGGTTCTTGACGGCTGGGGCATAGCGACTCCATACACCGGCAACGCCATCAGCCAGGCCAATACGGTAAATATCAACGGTTTTATCGCCA
The DNA here is from genome assembly GCA_030649205.1 of bacterium. GTDB lineage: Bacteria > Patescibacteriota > Patescibacteriia > Patescibacteriales > GWC2-42-12 > JAUSGE01. Next base: position 6,081 of record JAUSGE010000013.1, on the reverse strand, counting down.
AATATCCCTCGCTGGCCCTAGTAGCCTCGGGCGAAGGCGTGGGTTTGCCATGGGGAGAAGCGGGCAATAGCGAGGTTGGCCACCTTAATCTGGGCTTAGGCCGGATTATTTATCAGAATTTGCCGCGCGTTAATAAAGCGATTGCGGATGGCAGTTTTTACAAAAATAAAACCCTGCTTCAGGCGATGGAGTACGCCAGAAGCCATCAGGGCAAAGTGCACTTGCTTGGCTTGGTTTCCTCCGGCGGCGTTCACGCGTCGCTGGAGCATTTGCAGGCGCTAATCGCCATGATGGCCGAGCATCAAGCGGATAAATTTTTTATCCACGCGATTTTGGACGGCCGCGACGCGCCTTTTAATTCCGGCCAGGATTTTATTAAAGAAGTGGAAAAATTTTTAGCCGGCAGCTCCGGCCAAATTGCCACGCTGCATGGCCGATTTTATGCCATGGATCGGGATAATCATTGGAATAGGACGGCCAAGTCTTACGAAGCGATGGTTTTAGGCAAGGGAGAAAAGAGCCAATCGGCTCAAGCGGCTTTGGCCTTGAGCTATGAGAAGAAAATTTATGACGAAGAATTTATGCCGACGGTTATTACGAAGAACGGCCGGCCGGTAGCCACGGTAGAAGACGGCGACGCGGTGATTTTTTTTAATTTTCGGCCCGATCGGGCGCGCCAGTTAACCAAAGCTTTCGTTTTGCCCGGCTTCGTAAAATTTAAAAGGGAAAAATATTTGCGCCTTTTTTTCGCCGGCTTTACCGAATATGAAAAAAATTTGCCCATGTCAGCGGTTTTTCCGCCGGAAGTTATTAAAAATACTTTGGGCGAGATTTTAGCGCAAGCCGGATTGAAGCAGCTGCGGGCGGCTGAAACAGAAAAATACGCGCACGTCACGTATTTTTTTAACGGCGGCCGGGAGGCCAAATCCGAAGGCGAGGATCATATTTTAATTTCCTCGCCCGCGGTTTCCAGCTATGATGCCAAACCGGAGATGTCCGCTTTTGAGGTGACTGACAAAACCGTTAAAGCGATTGAGCGGGATGATTATGATTTTATTCTAATCAATTTAGCCAACGCGGACATGGTTGGCCATACGGGAAATTTAAAAGCCGCGATTAAGGCTGTTGAAGCGGTTGATAAATGCGTGGGAAAAATCGCTAAGGCGGTTTTAAATAAAAGCGGCTTGTTGTTCATTACGGCTGACCACGGTAACGCCGAAAGCCTTTTTAATATGCGGACCGGCATGATTGACAAGGAACATTCAACCAATCCCGTGCCTTTGCTGATCATCGGAAAGGAATTTGAAGGCAAAAGCTTGTCTTTGTCTGACGCCCCGGGCGGAGATTTGAGTTTGCTCCAGCCCCAAGGAATGCTGGCTGATGTGGCGCCGACGATATTAAAAGTAATGAATTTGGAAAAACCGCCGGAGATGACGGGTCGAAGTTTGATTTAAATTAAAGATTATTCGTCATTGCGAGCGACTGAAAGGAGCGAAGCAATCTAACGGACGATTTGCTGAATTAATAGTTCGCGAGATTGCTTCGTCGCTGGCGCTCCTCGCAATGACAGACGCCTATGTCCATATTAGTCATTAATTCCGGTTCAACTTCGGTAAAATATAAATTATTCGCCGACGATGAAACTGAAGTTAAGCAGGGGGTGCTGGAAAATATTAAAGATCATTTGACCGCGCTAAAATTGATATTAAGGCAAATCGGCGATTTGCGCGATTTAACCGCGGTCGGCCACCGCGTGGTTCATGGCGGGCCAAATTTTTTCCAGCCGCTCGCCATCAGCGAAAAAAATTTAGCCGAGCTGGAAAAATTCAGCTACTTGGCGCCTTTGCATAACCCTTATAATCTGGCCGGCATCAAAGCCGCGATTGAATATTTGCCCCAAGCCGGGCAAGTAGCGGTTTTTGATACGGCCTTTTACCGCGATCTGCCAGCGGCGGCCAAAAATTACGCCCTGCCGGCCGAACTGACGGAAAAATATCAGATTCATCGCTATGGTTTTCACGGCATTTCCCATAAATTCGCCCTGCTGGAAAGCGCCAGGCTGTTAAACAAGCCGGTTGATAAGATTAATTTAATTACCTGCCATCTGGGCGGCGGCAGTTCAATTACGGCCGTTAAAAATGGCGCGCCGATTGACACTTCCATGGGCGCCACGCCGTTAGAAGGCTTAGTGATGATGACTCGGGCGGGGGATTTAGATCCGGGAATTATTTTTGAACTGTTAAGAGCCCTGCCCGGAGAAATTAATCAGGAAAAAACCGACCAGCTTTACGATCTGTTGAACCAGCGATCAGGCATTAAAGGCTTGACCGGAATTAATGATTATCAAAAATTTTTAGCCGGCGTTTCCTCGGGCCAAGCCGGCGCCAATTCGGCCTTTGATTTGCTAATTAACCGCTTAGTTAAGTATATCGGAGCTTATTGGACTTTATTGGAGGGCCGAGCCGAGGCGCTGGTTTTCACGGGACGGATAGGCGCGGGCAACCCGCTTACCAGGAACACGGTCAAGAAAAAAATAAAATGCTTGGGCGAACTGCCGGTGTTTGCGGTTAAGGCTAATGAAGAGCTGATGATTATGAGGGAAGTAAAATCTATTTTGTCATAGATTATATTTCCACCCGGCTTTAGCCGGAGTTGTTCAAAGATGCTTCAACCATAATAACAGCCTGCTAAAGCAGGGCAGAAAATAAAAAAAATAACAAGCCTAAGCCTTGCCGCATTATAAATATTTATGATAAAAAAACTATTCAACGGCGAAATCAATAGTATTACCGCGGCGGCGATTATGGTGGCCGGCTCGTCATTAGCCAGCCGGCTGTTAGGCATGTTGCGCGACCGCATTTTAGCGGGCCAGTTCGGCGCCGGCGATACGCTGGATATTTATTACGCGGCTTTCCGCATCCCTGATTTGCTGTTTAATCTGTTAATCTTGGGCGCCTTGTCCGCCGGTTTTATACCGATTTTTACTTCTTTGATTAAAAGTCCGCTGGCCAAGGTTCGCTCTTTGTTTGGCCAAGACAATAAAGAAGCCTGGGAATTGACCAGTAATTTGTTAAACATTTTGGGCGCGGCCTTATTGCTGTTGTGCGGCCTGGGCGTAATTTTCGCGCCGCAGATTATGAAGCTGGTTACTCCGGGGTTTGACGCGGGCAAGCTGGCCTCAACCATCAGCTTAACCAGGATTATGTTTTTGTCGCCGATTTTTTTAGGCATTTCCGGCATTTTCGGCGGCATCTTACAGTCGTTTAAAAGATTCTTTGTTTACTCATTAGCCCCGATTTTCTATAACATCGGCATCATTATCGGCGCGCTGTATTTAGCGCCGCATTACGGCGTCTACGGCCTGGCCTGGGGCGTGGTTTTAGGCGCCCTGCTCCATCTGCTGGTTCAGCTGCCCGCCCTGATAAGCTTAGGCTATAAGTATAAGCCGATTTTTAATTTTAAGGATAAAAACCTTCGCGCCATCGGCAAAATGATGCTGCCGCGCGCCATGAGTTTGGCTACTACCCAGATAAATTTGTTGGTCACTACCGGTTTTGCTTCGGCGCTGGCCGGCGGCTCGTTGGCGATTTTTAATTTTGCCAATAATTTGCAGTCTTTTCCCATCGGCATCTTCGGCGTTTCCTTCGCCATTGCCGCCTTCCCGGCGCTAGCTCGCCTGGCCGGCCGCAACGATCAGCTGGTAGCCGGATTTTCCGCCACCGCGCGAAAAATTTTATTTTTCATGGTTATCTCCACCGTGCTGTTAATTTCTTTGCGGGCGCAGATCATCAGAGTAGTTTTGGGCACCGGCCAGTTTGACTGGCAGGCTACGGTCTTAACCGCCAACGCTTTGGGAATTTTCGCTTTTTCCCTGTTTGCCCAGGCCGTGATCCCGCTGCAGGTGCGGGTTTTTTACGCCCGCCATGATTCTTTAACTCCGTTTATTATCGGCATCTTTACCGATGGGCTGAACGTGCTGTTAGCCTGGCAATTGGCGCGGCCGCTGGGCGTAGCCGGCCTGGCCCTAGCCTTCAGCGCTTCCAATGTGGCTTATTTTATTTTGCTTTGGGTTTGGCTGCGTTTGGCCGTGGGCGGCTTGGATGAAAAAAATATTTTGCTGGCCGTCGGCAAATTTTGCTTGGCCGGCTTGGCCGCGGCCTTGACGGTTCAAGGCGTAAAATATTCGGCTGTCTATTTTGTCAACATGAACAAGGTTTGGGGCGTGTTCACGCAAGGCGCTTTGGCCGGCTTGGCCGGTTTGGCCGTTTATCTGTTAATTTGCTATTTGTTAAAAGCGGATGAGCTGTTAAAAATTTTGGAAGTTATCCGCCGCCGCTTGCCTTTTAAAAAAGTGGCAGCCGCTGATCAGGGCGAAGCCGGAGGGATTTGACAAAATCGGCTAAATTTGCTATATTTTTGGTATGTCTGATAAAATTATTCAAAAAACAATTGATCAACTTAAGGAATATTTTCAAAAAAGAGATGATGTTCTCATGGCTTTTTTATTCGGTTCGCAAGCTAAAGGCAGAGCTATGTCCGGTTCTGACTGGGATATCGCGGTTTATTTTAAACCGGCTGGTAAGATTATTGAATTTCAAGCTGACCGCGACTTCACGCAGGAAAGTGAAGTCTGGGGAGATTTAATTGATATTTTGCAAACCGACAACGTGGATTTAATCGTGCTTAATCGCGCACCGGCCACGCTGGCGGACGCGGCCATTGAGGGCGAGCCACTGGTAATCAAAGACCGTGGACTGTTCACAGAATTTATGCTGCGCGTTACCAGCGAGGCGATAGATTTCCGCCAGACCGTTAAAGAATACGCCGAGGTTTATTGGCGGTCCGCTTCCTTAAATGAAAAAGACGTTGAGATTGTAAGAAAACGACTTATTTTTCTTAATTCAGAGCTAAACGACATAGAAAAATTTTACAGTCTCGACCAATTTGCTTATGAAAATGATAACGCAAAAAGAAGGGAAGCGGAAAGATTGATTGAAAATTTAATGAATGCGGCCATTGATATTTCCAAAACTTTTCTCGCCAGCGAAAAAAGAACTGTTCCCGGGAGTTATAAAGAAATTTTACGAAGCCTTTATTTAATTCCGAATTTTTCAAAGACGCTCGGCGAGCAACTATCGGAGTGGGCCGAATTAAGAAATATTTTAGCTCATGAATATCCGGACATCCGCTGGAAAAGAATTGAAGATTTTCTTAAAAGAAGCCAGCCGTATTTTGAAGAATTGATTAACGGCGCGAAGGATTTTATGTTAAAGAATAAAGAGGGGGTTTAATATATTTTTCTATTAATAAATTGAGTAAGTGCTCAATCAAAATTATGAACAACCAATACAGCGCTTTACAGCAACAATTTCCTTTAAGCCCAAGGAAATTTTGGAAAAAAGTTTTGCCGAAAATTCCATTTTGTTTAATTATTGCAACGGTTGGCGTAATGTTAACCTTTTTTATTTCAGTTGTAACGGATGATAATACTTTTAACCCCTTTAATTATATAGCGAAACCAATTTTTTTCTCATTGATTTTATTTTTGGCAGCTTTTATCCCTTACGCTTGGTACGTAAAAATTTATATCAAGAAATATTACTATGACGCCGGAGACAATTTTGTAACCATTAAAAAAGGAGTTTTTGCCCCCACCGAAATACACGTACAATATCAAAAAATACAAGATGTTTACGTTGATCAGGATATTTTGGACAGATTAATGGGCATCTATGATGTTCATATAGCCAGCGCGACCGTAACTTCAGGCATAGAGGCCCATATTGACGGCGTGGACGCGCGCGGAGCCGAAGGGTTGAAGAATTTATTGTTGAATAAAATTAGCGGCACGGCGATTAATAACGTTGCTACGGTAAATAATCACGCGAAAGACAGCGGGTCGATAAAATTCAGTTTGAACGAAAAAATTTCCGATCAAACTTATCCCATCAGTCTAAAATGGCTGTATTTAAGAATTATTCAATCTTTTGTTTATTGCCACATTCAATTTGCAAGTGCAACCCTGTGGATAAAATTTATAGATATTTGATTCATAATTTTGAATTTAATTTGTTCATTTCC
>JAUSGE010000044.1 GCA_030649205.1 bacterium | reverse complement strand
ATCTTAACGCCGGCTGAAGCCGGGTAGAATGAAATAATAGCTTCTTTCTGCCTGGCTTTAGCCAGAGTTATTTCTTTTTTGATCAATCTTAACGCCGGCTGAAGCCGGGTAGAATGAAATAATAGCTTCTTTCTGCCTGGCTTTAGCCAGAGTTATTTCTTTTTTGATCAATCTTAACGCCGGCTGAAGCCGGGTAGAATGAAATAAAAATATGACCAACTCCATCAAAATCAAAGGCGCGCGCGTGCACAATTTAAAAAATATTGACGTGGAAATTCCGCGCGATAAATTAGTAGTCTTAACCGGCCTGTCCGGCTCGGGCAAATCATCTTTGGCCTTTGATACTATCTACGCCGAAGGCCAGCGCCGCTACGTTGAATCTTTATCCGCTTACGCCCGGCAGTTTATCGGGGTGATGGACAAGCCGGACGTTGATTCCATTACCGGCCTGTCGCCGGCGATTTCCCTGGACCAAAAATCCACCACGCATAATCCGCGCTCCACCGTGGGCACGATCACGGAAATCTATGATTATCTGCGCCTGCTCTACGCGCGCGTGGGCGTGCCCTACTGCCCCGGGTGCGGCGGCAAAATCAAGCCCTTGTCAATTGACGAGATCATGGCGCTGATTACCGCTAATTTTTTAAACCGGGATATAATTATTTTAGCGCCAATCATTAAAGACAAAAAGGGCGAGCATAAAAGCGTCCTGGAGGCCGTCAGGAGAGCCGGCTACTCCCGCCTGCGTTTTGACAAAATAATTTACACCCTGGAAGAAGTGGAGGACCTGGCCGTGGACAAGCAAAAAAAACACGGCGTGGAAATCGTGATTGACCGCCTTAAAGTTACTAAAGATAAGGAAGACCAGTCCCGCCTGGCCGAAAGCGTGGAAAAAGCCCTGGAACTGGGCGACGGGCTGGTGACGATCGCTACAGCGGAATTATCCCCCTTCCAAAGGGGGATTAAGGGGGTTAAAACTGATGGCATTGATTTAACCTCCCCTACCCCTCCTTTAAAAGGAGGGCAAATTTCCGACTCCACCTACTCCCGGCGCTACGGCTGTCCGGACTGCGGCATTAATTTAACCGAGCTGGAACCGCGCGATTTTTCTTTTAACTCGCCCCATGGCGCCTGTCCGGCCTGCGCCGGCCTGGGCACTAAGCTGGAAGTTGATCCGGAATTAATTATCAACAAAAATTTAACCATCGCCCAAGGCGCTATCCGCGCCTGGGCCCATAGCGCCGCGGCCGGACAGAGCTGGCTAATGCGCATCTTGGGCACAGTGGCGTCCGGACAGGGCTTTGATTTAAACACGCCGATTAAAAATTTAAGCAAAAAACAGCTGGATATCGTGCTGTACGGTTCAGGCGAAAAAAATTACAATGTCAATTACCAAAGCAACCGTTTTTCCGGCGAGTTAACCACTGAATTTGAAGGCGTGATTCCCAATCTGGAACGGCGCTACCAGCAAACCGAGTCTGATTACATCCGAAAAGAAATTGAGCAGTACATGCGCGTGCTAGTCTGCCCGGCTTGCGGCGGCAAAAGGTTGAAACCGGAAATTTTGGCCGTGAAAATCGCCGGCCGGTCCATTGACGATGTTGCCAGCCTGACCATTGATCAGGAAAAAAAATTCTTTAGCGATTTGGAAAATCCGCTCCGGCGGACGGCGGACGGCGAAGCGCGCCTGACCGCGCGGGAAAAAAAAATTTCCGCGCGCATTATTAAGGAAATTCGCGCCCGCCTGGACTTTCTCTTAAACGTGGGGCTGGATTATTTAACCTTGGCGCGCCCGGCCAACACCTTGTCCGGCGGCGAAGCCCAGCGCATCCGGCTGGCCACGCAAATCGGTTCGGCGCTCATGGGCGTGATATACATTTTAGACGAACCGTCCATCGGCCTGCACCAGCGCGATAATAATAAACTGCTCGGCACGCTTAAAAAATTACGCGATTTGGGCAATACGGTCATCGTAGTGGAGCATGACGAAGCCACCATGCTGGCGGCCGACTGGCTCGTTGATATCGGTCCGGGCGCGGGCGAACATGGCGGGCAAATCGTGGCCGCGGGCACGCCCGAACAGGTAAAAAGAACCGCCAAATCTTTAACCGGCCAATATTTAAGCGGCAAAAAATTCATTGCCGCGCCGGTTAAATACCGCGCGGGCAGCGGGCAGAGCTTAACCATCGTCAACGCCAGCGAGCACAATTTAAAAAACATTAACGTGGAATTCCCGCTGGGAAAATTTATCGCCATTACCGGCGTTTCCGGTTCCGGCAAATCAACTTTGATGACCGATATCCTAGCCAACGCCTTGAATCAAAAACTTTACCGCGCCAAAGAAGCGCCGGGCCGGCATGGCAGAATTGACGGCCTTGATAATATTGACAAAGTAATTAATATTGACCAATCGCCAATCGGCCGCACCCCGCGCTCCAACCCGGCTACATACACCGGCGCTTTCACGCCCATCCGCGATTTGTTCGCCGAATTGCCCGAAGCCAAAATCAAAGGCTATGCCGCCGGCCGCTTCTCCTTTAACGTGCCGGGCGGGCGCTGCGAGGCTTGCGGCGGCGACGGGGTGGTAAAAATTGAAATGCAGTTTCTGTCTGATATTTACGTTGAGTGCGACGTCTGCCACGGCCAGCGGTATAATCAGGAAGTTTTAGAGATACATTACCATGACAAAAATATTTCCGACGTCTTAAACATGACCGTGGAAGAAGCTCTGGCCTTGTTTAAAAATATTCCGGCGATTGAGCAAAAATTGGCTAGTTTAAGCCAGGTAGGGTTAAGCTACGTTAAACTGGGCCAATCGGCCACCACCTTGTCGGGCGGCGAAGCCCAGCGGGTGAAGCTGGCCGCCGAATTATCGCGCCGCGCCACGGGCAAAACGCTATATATTTTAGACGAGCCGACCACCGGCCTGCATTTTGATGATATTAAAAAGCTCTTGCAAGTGCTTAATCAGCTGGTTGATAAAAGCAACACGGTCTTGATCATTGAGCATAATCTGGATGTCATAAAATCAGTGGATTGGATCATTGATCTGGGGCCCGAGGGCGGCAGCCGGGGAGGCCAAATCGTGGCCCAGGGCACGCCCCGCGAAGTGGCTAAGAACAAACACAGCTACACCGGACAGTATTTGGCCAAAATCCTCTAAGACACTCGGTGTCCACAGGACACCGAGTGTCTTTGCCCGAGATAGCCAAACAGCAAAAAGTATATCAGCGGCATAATTTTTACGGATCCGCGCGTCTCCAGCCGGTCTTGGCTGATAATTATTCCTCGTTTTAAAACATAAAAATCATCATCTCTTATCTCTTGCCCATAGCGCAATAAAATCGGCGTTATTTTTTTTCCTGATTCAACAATAAAATTTATCTCTTGCTTCTTAATATTATCCCGCCAATAAGTAACTAGATTATTTTCGTCCTTGATCAGCTGGCTTAAAACCACGTTCTCCACCAGATGGGAAAAAACCGCGCCATCGTGCAGGCGCTGGCGCGAGAAGCGCCAATAATCCAGCGAGCCGTGGATATAAGAGTAAAACAGCCAAAAAATAAACGGGTCCGTGAAATAAACTTTTTTGGCTTTGCGGCTGGCCTGGCCCCGGACGCCAGTCTGATAAATGGTTTTTACCGCCAGCATGTTTTCCAGCATCTCTACGTACCCGGCCGCGGTCAGATGGGTTTTGGCTTTGGTTTTATGGATTAAAGTTTTAAAGCCGACCGGCTGGCCTAAATTTAAAATCAATTTTTCCATAATTTGCCTGGTTAAAATTGTGTCTCGCCCCATGCGGCTTATGTAGGCCAAAAACCAGTGTAAAAAATTTACGTAAATTAACTGCCTAACCGCGCCATATTTCTGATAATCGCCAATCGCCGAAATAAAACCGCCGGTCAGAAAATAAATGTCTAAATAATATTCAAGCTTCTTGGCGTGAGCTTGATAATTTTTCGGCGTAATTTTTTTAAACAGCGCCGGATTGATCAAATTCGCGAATTCTCTAAAAGTTAAATTATTAACGTCTCGGCTAATAATAACTCGCTCGTCTTCCGTTTTCCCGTCCACGGATGAAGCTGACAGCGCGAGCGCGGTATTTTTCAGCTTGCCGGCCTTAATCAAATAATCCAATCCCTTGCGCCAATTTTTAACCAGCCCAATCTCGTCAATAAAAATATAGCGCCTGCCGCCGGACCGAGAATTTAAAAACAGCTTAATTATTTCATTAAGCTGTTCATAGCTGTCTAAATTATGGCAGGAATAAAAAAATACGCGTTGGGGCTGGATCTTATCTTCTTCAATCAGTTTTTTAATCAGCAGTTTCATCAAAGTGGTTTTGCCCGCGCCTTTTAAGCCGGCTAAAAAATAAATCTTGTCTTGCTTTAAATCGGCCGCGGTTAAAATATCCGCTGGCCGCTTTATAGCCTGGCGGTTATACTGTTCAATCGCCGGGTCAAACTTTAAGCTCTCGCCCCGCCACCAGGGGTTTTGAATTGACAGTAATTCTAGAGATAAATCCATATGCCAATTTGTCATTGCGAGGAGCGCCAGCGACGAAGCAATCTAACAAACTATTATCTTTAGACCAAACTCACTATCCGTGAGATTGCTTCGCTCCCTGCGGTCGCTCGCAATGACATTACTTAAATTTCTCCGCAAAATATCCTTCCAATTTGTCAATTTCCACCCTCTCCTGCTCCATCGTATCTCTGTCCCTAACCGTTACATCGCCCTTGTCCAAGGAATCAAAGTCAACCGTCACGCAATACGGCGTGCCGATTTCATCCTGCCGGCGGTAGCGCTTGCCGATATTGCCGTTATCGTCAAATTCGCAGGCGCATGCCAGCTTCAGCCGATCATAAATTTCCCTGGCTTTTTTCACTAATTCCGGCTTGTTCTTCAGCAGAGGAAAAACCGCGATTTTCACCGGCGCGATGTTTTTTCTGAATTTTAACACAATCCTAATCTCGCCCTTTACATCTTCTTCCCTATACGCTTCGCACAAAACCGAGAGCAAAGTGCGCGTCAAGCCGAACGACGGCTCAATTACGTGCGGTACGAACTTTTTGCCGTCGTCTCCGGTAAATGACAGATCCGCGCCGGAATATTTTATGTGCTGTTTTAAATCATAATCGGTGCGGTAAGCAAAACCCATCAGCTCGCCCCAGCCGAACGAAGGAAAATCATATTCCACGTCGTAAGTGTCTTTGGAATAAAATGATCGTTCGTCGTCTTCGTGCCGCCGCCAGCGCAAATGCTCTTCGCCGATGCCCAAATCATCTTTAAAAAACTTTTTTATTTCCGCCTGCCACTCTTCAAACGGTTTTTTCCATTCGTCCTGCTTCGGCGGCTCAATAAAATATTCTATTTCCATCTGTTCAAATTCGCGCGTGCGGTAAATAAAATTACCGGGCGTGATTTCATTTCTAAAAGCCTTGCCGATTTGCGCCACGCCGAAAGGCAGTTTCTTGCGCATGGTATCAACGATATTTTTAAAATTAATAAAAATCCCCTGCGCTGTTTCTCCTCTAAGATAAGCCTTATTTTTTGCGTCTGCCACCACCCCGATGTTGGTTTCAAACAACAAATTAAACTTCCTGGCCTCGGTCCAGCTGGCCGCTCCGCAGCTTGGGCATGTTATTTTCAGTTCAGCCAATTTCCGGCCGACCTGTTCAAAAGGAATTTTAGCCGCCTCTGCCACGCCGATTTTTTCTTCCAGCAGTTTATCGCCGCGGTGGCGCGCTTTACACTTTAAACAATCAACCAGCGGGTCGTTAAAATTGGCCACATGCCCGGACGCCTCCCAGACTTTGGGATTGGTGATGATAGCCGAATCAAGGCCGACCATGTCGTCGCGCGTCCGCACGAATCGCTTCCACCAGGCGGCCGCGATGTTATTTTTTAACTCAACGCCATAAGGCCCGTAGTCCCAAGCGTTGGCCAGCCCGCCGTAAATTTCCGAATCCGGAAAAATAAAGCCGCGGCGCTTGCAGAGCGACACGATTTTCTCCATTTTGTTTTGTTCAGGCATACATTTCTTTGTCATTCCCGCGCAGGCGGGAATCCAGAATTATTTAATCTTAAATTCTTTAAATGCCTCCTGACATACCAAACCGCGAATACCAGTATAGCAATTGCAATCGCCGCGTCAAATTTATGAAAATACACCCCTAAAGTATCCCAATTATTACCTAATTTTAGTCCAATATAAGCTAAACCGAAACTCCAGGGCAGCGACCCCAGAAAACTGTAAATTACAAATTTACTGAAATTCATTCGCGCGATGCCGGCCGGCAATGAAATAAAAGTTCTTACCACCGGCATCAAGCGTGAGAAAAAAATCGCGGCCGAACCGTATTTATTGAAAAATCTATCGGCCAGCGTTAGGTCGTGATGGGAAATTAAAATATACTTACCGTACTTTTCAATAAATCCTCGTCCGCCCCAGGCCCCGGCCGCGTAAGCTAAAACCGAACCGGCCACACAGCCGATCGCGCCGGCCAAGGTTACGCCTAAGAGGCTAAATCTGCCTTGAGCAACTAAAAATCCGGCGAACGGCATGATAATTTCCGAAGGCAAAGGCACGCAGGCGCTTTCAACGGCCATCAGAGCGCCCACGCCAAAATAACCCAGCGAGGAAATGGCGCTGATGATAAAGGAGGTTATTGCGCCGATAATTATTTCTATCATAATAATTTAAAGTTTAAATATCAAAATACAAAATCAACTAATTCCTAATTACCAATAACCAATTTCCAATAAAATGTCCAATTACCAATGCCTAATTTTTATTAAACTTCTGTTCAGGGATATCGGACATTGGAAATTTTTATTTTTATTGGATATTGGAAATTGGAAATTGGAAATTTTTTTACATCTCTTCCACCGTCTCAATCCCCAACAGCCTTAGTCCGTTTTTCACAGTTTGCCCAATCACGCCGCAGAGCGCCAGCCTGGCCATCCTTATTTCAGCTTTGGCTTTTAACACCGGAACCGCGTGATAGTAATTGTTAAACTCCTGCGCCAATTCAAACAAATATTTGGCCGCCTCGCTGGGATCGTAATTTTTTCCCGCGCTGGCCACTGCTTCCGGATACATGGCCAATTTCACAATCAACCGTTGCTCTTTCGCGTCTGATAAATTTTGGATTTTGGATTTTGGATTTTGGATTTGTTTAGAATTTCGTGCTTCGGATTTAGAATTTGATTTTCTAATAATACTCTGTATCCTCGCATAGGTATACAGCAGATAAGGCCCTGATGAGCCGTTAAAGCTGACTGATTCATTCAAATCAAAAGCAATATCTTTGTCCAGGCCGTTTTTTAAAATAGAATACTTAACCGCGGCCAAAGACACTTTGTCCGCCACCGCGTCTTTATTTTTTAGCCCGCGCGCGCCTTTCATGATTTCTAAAACCTGTTTTTTCGCTTCATCCAACAGCCACTCGCCCAGCACCACATTGCCCAGCCGCGAGCTCATTTTTCCTTCTTTCAGCCTGACCCAGCCGTAGCGCAAATGCGCTTCGCGCCCCAAGGACGCGGGCATAACCAGCTCCAAGGCTTTGATAATCACTTTAAAATACTCGGCTTGTTCCGGCCCGACCACGTGTAAAATTTTCTCCGGCCTGAATTCATTAAACTGCAATTCGGCCAGGCCCAAATCTTTGCCTTCATAAGTCGGGTTGCCTTCGGAATTAATGAAGACGCGGCTGTGCAAACCGTATTTCTCGCCCTCAAAAATAACCGCGCCCTGGCTTAATTCAAAAATGCCTTTTTTTAAATTTTTTAAAACTATCTCGCGGCCGCTCTGAAACACTTCGGACTCAAAATACAGCCGGTCAAATTTCGTGTTCAGCCGCTTATAGATGCCGGCGAAATAACCCAGGCTCCATTTTCTGGTAGCGCGATATGCGGCCATCACGGTTTTGTCCTGATTATAGATTTTTTTATTAAGTTCGGCTATTTCCTGTTTTGCGCCCTGGCTTTCTTCATAATTTTTACTGCCATAAGCGTAGGCCCGGCCTAAAAATTCAGCTTTGGCTTTAACGTCTTTGTTTTTCACCGCTTTATATTCTTTTTCCTGCTGGCCAACGCCCCACAAGCATTTGGCAATATGCAAGCCGATATCGCCCTGATAATTGGCGCGGGTTATTTTATAGCCGTTGGCTTCCAGAATCCGGCTGACCGCTTCGCCGGTTAATATGTTTCTTAAATGCCCGATATGAAACGCTTTGTGCGTGTTAGGGTGGGCGAATTCCACCATGATGGTTTTGTTTTTGCCATTCGCGTTGACGCCATATTCATTTTTAGCTTCAGCTATTTCCGCGATCACCTTTTGCGCCAGCTTGGTTTTGTTAATAGTAAAATTTATGAACGGTCCCAGGGCCTTGGTGGACGCGACCTCCTCCGCGAAAATTTTGCCCACCAGAAATTCCGCCATCTCCACCGCGGTTTTACCTGACAATTTGGCGATCGCATAACAGGGCAGGCTGATATCCCCGAATTCCGGCTTGGGCGGATAGATTAAATCAGCGGCGCTGACAATTTTCTTTTTTAACGCGTCATTAATCGCGTCAGCAATATTAATTTTTATTTTTTCCAGACTATACATAATAAAATTTTACAAAATAGCTTTTTCCACCTCTCCAATTTCTCCCCCCAAAAACTTCTGCCCCAAGCTTTTAAATTTTTCCAGCGAATCGGTCGTATAAAAAACCCGCTGTTTATTTTTTCCCAGCTTTTTCCCTATTTCCGGATGCCTCGCCAGATAATCTTTCAGCTTCTCCGCTACTACGGTTGCCGGATTGATAATCTTCACGTTCTTGCCCATGATTCTCTTTATGTCTTTCAGCAAAAACGGATAATGCGTGCAGGCTAAGATTAAAGTATCTATTTTTTTCACCTTCAATGGCCTTAAATATTTTTTCAAAATCAGATTGCACTCCGGCTTGCCGGCCCGGCCCTCTTCAATCAACGGTACCAGCAAAGGGCAGGCTTGCTCATACACTTCCAAGCTATTGCCCAGCTTGGCCAGCTCTTTTTCGTAAATTTTTGATTCAATGGTGGCGCGCGTGCCAATCACGCCTACCCGCCCATAGCGGCTTATTTTTTTGGCCTGCTCCACCACCGGCACGGCCACGCCCAAAACTTTTTTTTCAGGATGATTAGCCGGCAGATACTCCTGCTGCAGCCGGCGCAAGGCCCTGGCCGACGCCGTATGGCAGGCGATTATTACCAGCTCACAGCCCTGTTTGAACAGCCGGCCAACGGCCTGCCGGCTATATTCATAAATTAGCTCGTCCGACTTATTGCCATAAGGCGCGCGCGCGTTATCGCCCAAATACAGATAATCATATTCGGGTAAAACCCGCAAAAACTCTTTTAAAATTGTCAGTCCGCCCAGGCCGGAATCAAATACGCCGATCATATTCGCCTTTGGACACTCGGTGTCCACCGGACACCGAGTGTCCTTTTTATTTTTTAATCACTCTCACAAACCCCCTCTTCCCCCTCTGCACCAGCACTCCCGCTTCAGTCAATTCAATTGACGCATTTATATCTTTTATCGCGACACCATCAATCTTAATCCCGCCTTGCTCAATTAACCGCTTCGCCTCGCTCTTACTCTCTGCCAGCTTCGTTTCCACCAACAGCTCCACAATATTAGCATTGGATATTGGATATTGGATATTGGATATTTTATCAGGCGTTTCTTTCTTCTGCACCGTCTTAATGAAATATTCCTGTGCGGCCACAGCCTTCCTCTCGCCGTGATAAATTTTTACAACCTCAAAAGCCAAGCGCATTTTCAAGTTGCGCGGATTAACTTGGCTGCCAGCCAGCTCACGCTCAATTTTGCCAATCTCTTCTACGGCCAAATCAGTGCACAAAGAAAAATACCTAATAATCAAATTATCGGTTAATGACATAATCTTGCCATACATTTCCTCTGGCTTTTCCGTTAAAGCAATATAATTATCCAAGCTTTTGCTCATTTTATCGCCACCAGACAAGCCTTCAAGCAATGGACAGGTAACAATGTCTTGCGGCTCTTGACCGTATCTTTTCTGCAGCTGCCGACCCATCAGCAAATTAAATTTTTGATCCGTGCCACCCAGTTCAACGTCAGCTTTAAGCGCCACCGAATCATAACCCTGCATCATGGGATATAAAAATTCCTGCAGGCTTAAGTCTTGATCATTTTTTATTCTTTCCTTAAAATCCGCCCTCTGCATCATCTGGGCATAGGTAATTTTTGACGCCAGCATAATTGATTCTTGAAAATCCAATTTATCCAGCCACTCTGAATTATGCCTGATTTCCACTTTCTTCATGTCTAAAATCAAACCAGCCTGCTTGGCATAACTTTTCATGTTGGCTTTAATCTCTTTCGCAGTCATGGGTTTTCGCGTTTGCGATCTGCCGGTCGGATCGCCGATCTTAGCGGTAAAATCACCAATTAAAAAAATTACTTGGTGCCCCAAATCCTGAAAGCCTTTCAGCTTGCGCAAAGGAACGGCGTGCCCTAAATGCAAAACCGAGCCGGTCGGATCTATACCGAATTTAACTCTTAATTTTTTTCCCGATTCCAGGCGCTTCCTTAAATTTTCCTTAACCAATACTTCATCCACCCCCCTGCTTAAAACTTCCTCAATTTTTTGTTTATCAGTTATGATTTTCATATTTTTAAAAATTTATTTCCTAATCAAATTTGGCCAATTCATTTTTATGAACCAAGAATACTTTATCTCTTTTCGCGGCTTTTATCATGCTCTCGGTAAAACCGCTTTTGCTGAATAGAATATAATGTTCCTTGCGTTTGCCCGGATGCCATGGCACGCCCGCCGCTTTTTTCAGCAATTCTTCATAAATATTTGCGCCGATCGGCTTTTCCGACCATTTGCATTCCCCAAAAATAATTTCCTTGGTTTCGTTATTTAAGCCTACAATGTCTATTTCTTTTTCATTTTCCCACCAGCGGCCGATACGCTCAAAAGAAAAAATTTCTTTTTCCAGCCCGCTTAATATTTCCTGGCACACTTTCTCGTAAGCCAAGGCTTCAAGCATTTTAAAACTGCTGTTTGCTGAATTATTTTTATTTAATCCGCCGAACATTTTCTTAAACACAAAATCATAATTTTCAATTTCCAAATAACTCCGATACTGAAAAATGTACTGGAACCAAAAAATAAAAAAATTATCCGCGATCCGGTAAAGGCTTTTGCGCGACTTGTCCGGCTTGTCCTCCGTGGGCGGATATTCTTTATCCGCCAGCTCTAGATTAGCCAAGGTAGAAAGATACTTATTGAGGACATTTTTTTGCAAGCCGGTATAATTCGCAATCTCGCCGAATTTCCTTTTGCCCCAGGCAATCGCTTTTAGAATTGAAAGATAATTTTTTGGTTCGCGCAATTCATCTTTCAAAGTAAATTCAACCTCATTATGCAAAAAAGACGTTTTGTCAAAAATTTTCAATTCTATATTTTTTTTTAACGTAAGCTTGGGATCAAACTGCGTTAAATAAGCCGGCATGCCGCCGGTAATGGCGTAGATGCTTAAAAAATCATCAAAATTTTTCTCCGGAAAAAATTCCCAAGATTCTTTAAATTTTAGAGGCTTAATGAGCGACTGCCCGGTTCTTCTGCCGTAAAGCGGCGATTTATGAATCAGCGCTTCCGACTCCATCATGGCGATGCTTGAGCCGGACAGAATAACGAATGTCTTGCTGTCTTTTAAATATTCGTCCCAGCCTTTTTGGAAAAGCGAACTGGTCGAGCTGTCGGATTCTACCAGATAAGGATATTCGTCAATGGCCAGAATAAATTTGCCAGTCGCTTTGTTCTTTAAATAAGAAAAAACTTCCAGCCAATCGCTAAAGCCGTTTTTTATTAAAATATCATCCTTGAAATATTCACCGACAATCCGGCCGAGTTCTTTTAACTGTTCAACTGTAGTTCTCCTGTCGGCCAAAAAATATACGGCCGGCTTGTTTTTTATAAATTGCTTGATCAATTCGGTCTTGCCGACCCGCCTTTTCCCATAGACAATAAAAAACTGCGGCTCGTCCTCCCGCCATTTGCTTTCCAAGGCTTTTAATTCCGTTTTTCTGTTTATGAATTTCATGATAATATTATTTTATTAATTAGCATACTTACGAGTATCATACTCTAAAGTAGACTAATTGTCAAATACTGATTTTTACTTTTTCTCTCTATTTTAAGCTGCTCCTCTGCTCCTTCAGCTTCCCCAGCTCGCTCTTATACAAATCCAGCTTATCTTTTTCCGCCTTCACGATATTAGCCGGCGCTTTGCTCGTAAATTCTTTGTTGGCCAGCCTGGCCGAGAGCGACTTAATTCTTTCTGTCTGTACTTTTATTTCCCGTGCCAGCCTGTCGGCCTCGGCTTTAAAATCAAATCCGGGCACGGCTAAATAAATTTCCACGCCGCTGACGGTTAAATAAATTGCTTGTTCCACCTTCTCCCCGGTATTTTCAATCTCTAGCTCCTCAATGCCGGTGCGCAATTTTTTAATCAACTCGGACTGCTCCTCTATCAGTTTAACACGCTTACCCGAGCAAATCACGGCCTTAATTTTCTGATTAGGCTCTATCTTATAAACCGATCGGGCGTTTCTAATTGCCGCGACAACATCTTTTATCAACTCAAACTGTTCACTGCCCCCCTTGTAAAGAGGGGTCGGGGGGGTTATATCAGCCCACTTTTCCGCCATCAGCAATTTTTCTTTACCCAGCTCGCGCCAAATCGCCTCGGTCACAAACGGCATAAACGGATGCCAGAGCTTCAGCAAACTTTCCAAAATAAAATATAATATTTCATTTTTCCCCTGCTCAAATTTGGATATTTCCAAATACCAATCCGCCAAATCATCCCAAGTGAAAACCCGCAACTTCTCCCCGGCCTGCGAGAACCTGAAATTATCCAGATCGTCAGTCACGCCGCTTATCAATTTTTCCAGCTTATCCAAAATCCATTTATCAGCCAACGTTAATTTTTCCGCATTTAATTGAAAATTTAAAATTGAAAATTGTCTGGCTTCGCCAGATCTGGCGTAGCCAGAAAAATTTGTAATTATATATCTTGCCACATTCCACAACTTATTAACCAAATTCCTAGCTCCTTCAACCTTTTCCGCGTAAAAACGCGAATCATTGCCCGGCGAGATGCCGCTAACTAAACTGAAACGTAAAGCATCACTGCCGTATTGTTTAATTACTTCCAGCGGATCAATATTATTGCCCGAAGACTTGGAGAACTTTTTGCCTGATTGGTCGCGCAGCATGCCGTGGATATAGACGTCTTTAAACGGAATCTGATCCAGCGCGTAGGTACTCATGAGTATCATGCGCACCATCCACAAAAATATAATCTCATAACCCATCTGCATCCAATTAGAAGGATGGAAAGTTTTTAAATCGCTTTTACCCCCTTTAACAGGGGGGGGTAGGGGTGATTTCTCGGGCCCGCCGAGTGTGGAAAACGTCCACATGCCGGAGGAAAACCAGGTATCCAGCGTATCCGGATCCTGCTCCCAGCCGCCGCCTTCCGGTTTTTCCGCGCTAACAAGTATTTCTTCAGCGTTTGCATCTGCATTTGCATTTTGCATTTCATTGGATATTGGATATTGTCTGGCTCTGCCAGATCTGGCGAAGCCAGAGATATTGGATATTTCCTGTCTACGATAGTAAACAGGAATCCGGTGCCCCCACCAAATCTGCCGGCTAATGCACCAATCATGCAGATTATCCAGCCAGTTTAAAACCACTTTTTCAAATCGTTCGGGCGTAATATCTATCTTCTGTTTAGCGTCATTATGGTGGCCTTTGACGATCGCCTGCTTAATCATCTCTTTCAAACTCGCGCCCCGCGCCGGTATTTTTTTATTAACGTCAACGAACCACTGCGTCATGGGCAAGGCTTCAACAACGTCGCCAAAGCGGTCCGACGTACCCACGCTTTGCGTGATGTCTTCTTCTTTGACTAACAGATCATTCTCTTTTAGCCAGGCAACAAATTTTTCCCTGGCCTGTTCCGCGGTTAAGCCGGCATAATCTTGTCCGGCCGCCGCGGTCATTTTACCGTCCTGGCTGATGACTTGGATTAAGTCAATCGGCTGGCCTTGGGCTTTTTGTTTTTCGTACATTAAAAAGTCCACCGCGCTATGAGCCGGCGTTACGCCGATGGCGCCGGTGCCGAAATTCATGTCCACGGCCGGGTCGGCGATAACTTTCAAGCGCAAAGGCTTAGCCGCGCCCACGTCAGCCGTAAAGATCTGGCCGATATATTTTTTGTATCTTTTGTCTTTAGGATTCACGGCCACGGCCGTATCGCCCAGCTTGGTTTCCGGCCGAGTAGAGGCGATAGCCAGGGGAAAGTCTTTACTGTATTTAAAAGTCCAGAGTTTGGCCGGCCTTTCCATATATATAAGCTCGTCGTCCGAACTGGTGGATTGCCCTTTGACCGACCAATTAACGACTCTATGGCCGCGATAAACCAAGCCGTCATTATACATCCTGATAAAGACTTCATTCACCGCTTTATTTCTTGGTTCATCAAAAGTATAGGCCAGACGCGACCAATCACAGCTGGTGCCCATTTTCTTGATCTGGCTCAAAATTGTGGCCTTGGAAGCCTCGGCATATTCTCTAATTTTCTCCAATAATTTTTCCCGGCCTAATTCCTGCCTGGGATTTTTCATGCCTTCCGCCACTAATAGTTTCTCCACCTTAGCCTGCGTGGCCACGGCCGCGTGATCCGTGCCCGGCGCCAGCAAAACTTTTTTACCGTTCATGCGCTGGTAGCGCGCCGTTATGTCCATGAGCGAATTTTCCAGAGCGTGCCCAAGATGCAAAACGCCGGTAACGTTGGGCGGCGGCATCATGATTGAATAAGGCTCGCCGGTTAGATTGTCCGGATTAAAAAAACCGGACTTTTCCCATTGGGCATAAATCTCGTCTTCATAGTCAGCCGGATTATACGATTTTGGCAAGTCTTTTTTTGGCATATTTAACCATACCATACCAAAATCAGCTGATTTTTGCAAGAAAAAAAGCGCCCCGGCGGTTTAAGGCCGGGGCTTCATGGGTTCAAAAATTTTCCATTTATTTTTTACCTACCAGGGATGCCCCTGGTAAACGACTGGCTGCCATGGCTCTGGAATCCGAAATATCCCCTCATCAGATCTATTATCAGTTCCAGATGCAAGGCTTTTGATGAAAAAATATCCAAACACACTAATCTTCTTGCCGGATAAACGTGAAGGCTGATGTGCCCCCTTGGATCAGTCATCGTTACTCCGGATATTCCTTCCTCTAAACTTTTTTTCTCCCTATAGCTAAAAACATGAGGTAAGGTGTTTTTTACAAATCCCAGACACTTGGGCATTTCCTCAAGAATAGTGCACGCTACCTCTATACTGCGAAGATTTTTTATACAACCGTAGCCATCCATTACCCAATGATTCAAGCCGTTATCCTGCCCTGACTCATCCATTGAAGATCTCCTCCTATAGGTTAATTAAACAGACCATAGCCCCGCAAAACCTTTTCCAGCTTTTCTTTGTTAGCCTCCTCCATTTCACACAGAGGCGGGCGAAAAATTTCCTGAAAAATTTTCGGGTACACCATGGCCAGAGCGGTTTTCACCGGGATGGGATTGGTTTCAATAAACATGGCTTGCATTATCTTAAGCAACTCAAAATGCTGGCTTCGCGCCGCTGGCCATTGATGTTGTTCAGCCCAAAAAACCAGATGCTCAACTTGCTTCGCCAATAAATTACTCAAAACAGAAATTACACCGTCGGCGCCCAAGCACATGGCCAAATAGGTTAAGTTGTCATCGCCGGATAAAACTGTGAAGCCGGCCGGCCGATTGCTTAGTACTTCCTGCAGTTGGTCCAGATTGCCGCTGGCCCATTTCAGGCCGCAAATCGTACCCTCATGCGCCAGCTCAAGAATGGTTGCGGCCGAGGCTCCCTGTCCGCCGCAACGGCCAGGGATATCATACAGGACAATCGGTAACCCTATTTTGGCCAACTCCCGATAATGTAATAATAAACCTTTTTGGGTAGGTTTATTATAATAGGGAGTTACTACCAATGCGCCGTCCGCGCCGCTTAATTTAGCAGCTTCGGTCAAACTAATAGCTTCAGCGGTAGAATTTGAGCCCGTACCTGCTAAAACCGGAATCCGCCCGGCCGTTCTCTTCACCGTGAACCCCACCACCTCATTATGTTCATAATGGGACAGCGTGGGTGATTCACCGGTGGTGCCGCAAGGTACCAGAAAGCGAATTTTATCGCTTACCTGCATCTCAATCAGCGTGCCCAAGGCGTCCCAATCAAGCCGGCCATTTTTCTGAAATGGCGTTACTAACGCCGTCCCTACTCCCGTAAACAGATTCCTTTTCATTAACTTTCCTCCTTTAATGTGAATTTGAAATAACAATTTGTTGCTAAAACCTTATCAGAACAGCCTGATTTTGGCAAGAAATCATCCATTTCGCGCCCCCTTGACACTAATAATTAATTAAGATATATTAATTTACTGGCCCATAAACCTCATGCCATCAGTCTATTTCTACCCGACTTCAGTCGGCGTTTAATTCTAATTTTTAACTCCGGCTAAAGCCGGGAAGAATAAAAACATAAATGCTAACCCAAGAACAGCAAATTTTTGAACAAATTAAAAAAGCTTCGCATATTCTGATCACGTTTAAAAAAACCTGGAACGGGGACGCCGTTGCTTCGGCCTTGGCGTTGTTTCTGTTTTTAAAAAAACTTAATAAAAACGTGGACGTGGCCGCGGAAAAATTCAACCTGGACCGGCTGTACGCCTTTCTGCCCGGTTTCGCGGAGATCAAACACTCTTTGGATAACTTGCGGAAATTCATTATTTCCCTGGATCTCACCAATACTAAAGTTTCGCAGATTAAATACAAACAGGAAGAAAATAAATTGAACTTTATCATCACGCCCCAGGGCGGATCGTTCAGCCAGGCGGATATCAGCTCCGGCGCCAGCGGCTTTAAATACGATCTGATTATCGTGGTCGGCACGTCTGATTTGGAATCCTTGGGCAAAATTTATGATCTGGACAGCGAATTTTTTTATCAAACCCCGATAATTAATCTTGACCATAACGCGGCCAATGAAGCATTCGGCCAGATAAATTTTACCGAATTAACCGCGGTCTCAACCACGGAAATAATTTTCTCTTTGTTTGAAAGCTACTCGCGCGACCTGATTGACGAAGACATCGCCACCTGCCTGTTAACCGGCATGATCACGGCCACCAAGAGTTTTAAAACCAACAATGTTACGCCGCGCTCGCTTTTAACCGCCTCCCAGCTTATGACTTTAGGCGGCCGGCGCGAGGAGATCGTCAATCAGCTTTACCGTTCTAAAAGCCTGAATGTCCTTAAGCTCTGGGGCCGGGTGCTGGCCCGGTTATCAAGCTCCTTGGACAACAAACTGGTTTGGTCCACCCTGTCGGCTTCTGATTTTTTAAAAACCAACGCCGCGGAAAAAGACTTGACCGATGTAATTGACGAGCTGATTGTTAGCATTCCCCAGGCCAAAGTCATCGCCATCATTTACGAAAATGAAACGCCGGAAAAAACCACCAGCTTACTGCTCTACGCCATTAATAATATTGACGCTTTGGGGCTGATTAAAGAATTCGCGCCCAGCGGCGGCAAAGGCCTGGCTCAAGCCATAATTAAAGCGCCCATCGCGGAAGCGGAGAAAACCGTTATCACGGCCATAGAAGACAAGTTAAGCAAACTGCCGCTGTAATCTGTCCCCCTTGTAAAGGGGGATTAAGGGGGTTAATAGTCTTGAAAAAATAATATTTTAGTGCTAAATTAATAAAAAGGATTGACTCCTTTTTTATTTTTGACTGGCGCCAGTAGCTCAGCTGGTTAGAGCACGGCCCTTATAAGGCCGGGGTCGATGGTTCAAGTCCATCCTGGCGCACATAAAATGGACAATTAGCTCAGTTGGTTAGAGCGCCACATTGACATTGTGGAGGTCACTGGTTCGAGCCCAGTATTGTCCACCATTTCCCCCTTGTTAATTATTATTATAAATACTATAATACCAGCATAATCATATGGTAAATATTTTTAAAAAACTATCCGGCGTGGCTGATAGTAAAAATCAGGCTGAAACTGACAGCGAAGCCGGGGAAATCATGGCCGAACAGGAACAACCGGTTCAGTCAGACTGGCTGGGCGGCGATTATGATGAGGGCCAACTGTCAATTGACGTCTATCAAACCCCTGATAAACTGGTGGTTAAATCCACGATTGCCGGCGTTAAGCCCGCGGATATTGATATTTCCATCAATAATGACATGCTGACGATCCGCGGCAAGCGCGAATCGCAAGAAAAAATCAGCGAAGAGCATTATCTGATTAAAGAATGCTACTGGGGCGGTTTCTCCCGCTCCATTATCCTGCCGGTGGAAGTGGAAGCGGAAAATGTGGAAGCGGCCATAGACAACGGCGTCCTAACCGTTATTCTGCCTAAAGCCAAAAGCGCTAAACAATTTTCCATTAAGGTTAAGGAAAAATAATTTATATTATTCTGCCCTGCTTTAGCAGGCTTTTAATTAACACTGACTAAAGTCGGGTAGAAATAATTATGATCATCAGACTCACCATTGATCGCTTTGAAAATGACCAGGCAGTTTTAATTAGCCATGATGGACAAACTATTATCTGGCCAAAAGACAAGCTTCCGGCCGGCGCGCGCGACGGCCTGGCTTTGAATTTTGAAATCATGGAAGACCAAGAGCGGGGGGAAAAAGACCGGCAGGCCGCCAAAGACATTATCAATGAAATAATTAACCAACCTTAAGATGTTAGGGATTAACAGAGACACGATTAACAGCTTATTACCGCGATGGTTGCTTTTTCCGGCAATCATTTTTTTTATTTTTCTCGCCCTGACCGCCGCGGGTACAATAATTTTTGATAAAATCTTTCAGAATAAAATTTATCCCAACCTCTTCGTCGGCGATCTAAATCTGGGCGGCCGGACCGCTGATCAAGCTAAACAGCTATTAAACCGGGAAGTTGATCAAATCAATCAGCGCGGCGTAGTTTTTTCTTATCATGATCTTAAGGCCACCGTCATGCCGGTTTCGGCCTCGGCCGGCGGCGACTTGGCCTACCCGATTATTAATTTTGACGCGGATCAAACCGCGGCCGCGGCCTTGAACTATGGCCGAAATGATGGCTTCCTCGGCAGCCTGAAAAACAAACTAGTGCTTCTATTCGCCAGCAAACGGCTGCCCTTGTCCGTAATAGTGAACCAGGCAGCGCTGGAAAATATTTTAGAAAATAACCTTCCTTCGGTTAACGAGCCGGCGCGCGACGCCGGCTTGATAGTGGAATATCGGCCGGCGGTTTCCGCCTATGAATTTTCTTTAGAGCCTGAAAAATTAGGCAAAACCGTGGATTACAAGCAAGCGATTGAACAAATGCTGAATAATCTGGCCGGGCTAAATACCGAGGAGATTAAACTTTCCACCGTCACCGCCTATCCGAAAATTTTAGCTAAAGATTGTTTGAACGTCAGCGCTAAAGCCCAAGCGGTCTTGAACGCCGCGCCGCTAACCTTAAGCTACGGAGAGAATCAATGGGCCATCAGCCAGGCAGAGCTGGCGGCAATGCTGTCCTTAAAACTAAATGATTCGGCCGATGATAAGGTTAGAGTAGGGCTGGATGAAACCAAATTTACCGCTTACTTAACCGAACAAATCGCCCCCAAAATAGAGCGCCAGCCCCAAGAGGCCAAATTTCAAATTCAAAACGGCAAAGTCAGCGAATTTCAAAACGGGCAAGACGGGCTGGAAGTTGACGCGGCCGCCAGCCTGGCTAAAGCGGAGCAAGAGCTGTTTAGCAACGGCCCGATTAGCTTGGCCGTAAAAACCCAGCCGGTTTTAGTTAACGCCGGCAACATTAATGATTACGGCATTAAGGAAGTCATCGGCGTGGGCGCCTCCAATTTTAAAGGTTCGCCGGCCAACCGGCGCCATAATATAAAAATCGGCGCCGCTTCGGTTAACGGCACGCTGATTAAGCCGGGCGAAGAATTTTCTTTGTTAAAAATTTTGGGCGAGGTCGCCAGCTCCACCGGCTATCTGCCGGAACTAGTCATTAAAGAAGGCAAAACCTTGCCGGAATTCGGCGGCGGGCTGTGCCAGATCGGCACCACGGTTTTTCGCGCCACTGTCGCCAGCGGCCTGCCGGTTACCATGAGGCGCAACCATTCCTACCGCGTCAGCTACTACGAACCGGCCGGCACCGATGCCACTATCTACGATCCGGCGCCTGATTTCCGCTTTATTAATGACATGGCCGCTTACATATTAATCCAGGCGAAATTTGACGGCGATAATTTATCATTTGAATTCTGGGGCGCGCGCGACGGCCGGACCGCGACCAGCACTAGGCCGGTGATTTATAATATTGTCAAACCGGAACCCGCCAAGCTGATAGAAACTTTGGCTTTAAAGCCAGGACAAAAAAAATGCACGGAAAAAGCCCATAACGGCGCCGATGCTTATTTTGATTACAAAGTTATTTACCCTGACGGCGCGGTTAAAGAAAAGAGATTTTCTTCTCATTATGTGCCTTGGCGCGAAGTCTGCCTTCTGGGCGTGGAAAAATTATCTTCTTTGTCAAATACCACGGCCACCTCTACTCCGTCAGCCAATTAAAAACACTCGGCATCCAGTGGACGCCGAGTGTCTAGAAAAAAGGCCCGCTTAAGCGGGCAGGCAAGAAAATTTCCGCCAGAATAAATTTAGTTCGCACCAAATAATACTGGCAAGAAAATCCCCATGCTTGTCGTGCCTGGCCCGCTTAAATTGGCCTTTCTTTAATGCCCCCTTTAACAAAGGGGGCAAGGGGGATTTAATTTAACTTATTACCTTATCATATCTTCATACCCTTGTCAAGGGGGTAAAATTTTGCTAACCTTACTTTATCATAATTAAGTTAAAAGGTTATTAATCACATAAAAATCACTAACTTCAACCAGCCGCCAATTATCCGCAAAAAGACTGAAATATTAATACATGCCTAAGTTTATTTTAAAAAGCAAATTTCAGCCCACCGGCGATCAGCCGCAAGCCATTGCCAAATTGGTTAATGGCCTTAAAGAGGGCTATCGCGATCAGACGCTCTTGGGCGTAACCGGCTCGGGCAAAACTTTCACCATGGCCAATGTCATTACCCGGATTCAAAAACCCACGCTGGTGATTTCCCATAACAAAACTTTGGCCGCCCAGCTGTACGGTGAATTCAAACAATTCTTTCCGGACAACGCGGTGCATTATTTTGTTTCCTACTATGATTACTACCAGCCCGAAGCCTATATCCCCCAGACCGATACCTACATTGAAAAAGAAGCCACCATCAACGAAGAGATTGACCGCCTGCGCCATGCCGCCACCCAATCTCTCTTAAACCGCCGGGACGTTTTAATCGTGGCCAGCGTTTCTTGTATTTACGGTTTAGGCGAACGCGCCGATTACGAAGCCATGAGTTTGCGTTTTCAGGTCGGGCAGACCATTAAACGCAATCAACTGTTGCGCCAGCTGGTAGCCATCCAATATCTGCGTGATGACCTGGAATTCAAGCGAGGCAGTTTCCGCGCTAAAGGAGAAAATATTGAAATTCATCTGGCCACCGGCGAGGCCGTAATTCGCATCTCCCTGTTCGGCGATGTGATTGACGAAATTTTTTTTACCCCCTTTAACAAAGGGGGCTGGGGGGATTTACCGCTTCTACCCCCTTTAACAAAGGGGGCTGGGGGGGATTTTACCTCCCTCCCCCACATCACTATCCTGCCGGCTAAACATTTTATCACTCCGCGAGAAAAAATGAAGCGCGCTTTAGCCGCCATCCGCCAAGAGCTGGCCGAACAATTACAGGTCTTAAAAAAACAGGGCAAAGACGTTGAAGCCTACCGGCTGGAGAAAAAAACCAATTACGATTTGGAAATGATGGAAGAAGTCGGCTACGCCAATGGCATAGAAAATTACTCGCGGCATCTGTCCGGCCGCGCCGCCGGACAGCCGCCGGAAACTTTGATTGATTTTTTTCCCAGAGATTTTTTAATGTTTATTGACGAGTCGCACGCTACCCTGCCGCAAATCCGCGGCATGTACGCCGGCGACCGCTCGCGCAAGCAGACCTTAATTGATTTCGGCTTTCGCCTGCCGTCAGCCCGGGACAACCGGCCGCTTAATTTTGAGGAGTTTAATGATAAAATCAAGCAAATAATTTATGTCAGCGCCACGCCGGCCGAATATGAAATTAAAAACTCGCGGCAAATAGTGGAACAATTAGTCAGGCCGACCGGGCTGTTAGATCCGGAAATAGAAATCAGGCCCAGCCAAAACCAAATTCAGGATTTAATTCCGGAAATAAAAAGCCGAACCGCCAAAGCACAGCGCGTCCTGGTAACCACTTTAACCAAGCGCATGGCCGAAGAGTTAGCCGCTTATCTGGCCGAACAGCAGATTAAAGTCCAATATTTGCACAGCGAAGTTGAAACCCTGGAACGGGTGGATATTTTGCGCGATCTGCGCCTGGGCAAATATGACGTTCTAGTGGGCATTAATTTATTGCGCGAGGGCTTGGACCTGCCCGAAGTTTCACTGGTCGCCATTTTAGACGCGGACATGTCCGGCTTTTTGCGCACTGAAACTTCCCTGATCCAGACCATGGGCCGCGCCGCTCGGCATCTTGAAGGCAAGGTTATTTTGTACGGCGATAAAATTACGCCGGCCATGCGCTACGCCATCAATGAAACCAAGCGCCGGCGGCGTTATCAGCTGGCTTACAACCAAAAACACAACATCACCCCGCGCCAGATTGAAGCCAAGTTTCACGAAAGCATTATCTAATTTTTTGTCATTGCGAGCGACCGAAGGGAGCGAAGCAATCTCACAAACAACGGGCTGGAAAAAATCATTTTTCTGTCTTTGTTTGTCTCCATAATGGCTTTAGCCCTATGGAGCCATGATGGCTTTATACACCAACAAAAAAACAAAAGGAGGATTTAAAATGACTGTTTTTCAATTTACTATTCTGTTCTTTACAATCGGCCCGGTATCCCTGCTCACATGGCTAGTGGCTCATATTATCTACCGAGCCGTGTGCGAGGACAATAACATTCCGCCGGACGCTTCGTTCTGGGCATGGCTAGGCGATCTTATGGACGATCGCTTTGATGATTACCGTCTGGAGCAAAAAAATCTGCTGGCCAGTTTTTAAAATAAAATAAAGGGGTAAAACTATTACAGTTTTACCCCTTTTCAATGTTCAATAAACTAATTTACGCCGGATCAGTCCTGATCGCGGCTAATATTTGTTCCACCTCCTTGGGTCGTCCCGGCCGGTTTTCTCGGCCGACAAGGGCATCAAGGAGTGATTCCACCTCCAGAGCTTTCATTATCCAAAAAATGATTCGGCTCCTGTTGTTTTTTAATGACTCTACCTCCTCCTTGTCGGGTCGTCCATAATCTGGTATCTTTTCAATCGGTATTTTTAAATTACCCTTTAATTTTGCTTTGCCGACGATTGCCTGCCTTACGACACAAACCACGCCAAACTGCCGTCCGTAATAACCCTTGAGAATCTTCAAATCATTTTTTTCAAAGTTCAATTCTTCATTTAACACTTAATTTTCTCCTTTCCTTTTTTGTTTAATGCAGAGATATTTTTACAATCTCTGCTACTCTTTCCTCCGCGCTAACCAGAAAATCAGGCATACCGCGACCCGAGGCGCTAGCCAACTCGGCTAATCTTCTCAATAGCCCCAAAACTACCACATATTTTATGGAGCTATAATGCAGATTTATAACCAGGCTGTTGACTACCCCTGCCATATCGCTAACAGCCTTCAGATTATCTGCCTTTTCTCTCGGCGCCAGAAATTCCTTTTCCGGCAAACCAGTGCCTTGAAGTTTTTTATACTCTGCCGTCAAAGTTGCCTTAAGAATGCTCTCCTCCTTTTCCAATTGGTTCAGGAAGATAAGCAACTTATTGATTAGCTCTCTCAGCTCAGTTCCTTTATACTCCAAATTTTTTCCCTCCTAAAATCATGTTTTTACTTTCCGCCGCTCCAGCCACCTTTTAACCTCATACGGCCTCTCCATCTTTTGGTGGCTCACAGCCTCAATAAACTCTTCGGCCGCTTCAATGTCTTCCCTCAGAAAAAAACCTGCTGATTTCTGCTTCTCCGGGCTTTCAGAGGGGTCAAAAACTATGTGAGGTACTGGTCTTTCGTGCCACCTATAAAATACGTAGGGCACGTCTTCCCACGGGAATTCCTGATCGTTCAGCATCAGAATAAATTTCCCTTCTCTGCTGACTCGCCACTTCAAATAGTCGTCAAACTGCCGCCCTATCTCTTTGCAGAGATCATCCACCTTCTCAAAGAGTCTTCGGTGATACGACATTAGACGATTTTTATCCGTATCGATCTGATATGAACTCATTTTTTCTCCTTTAATTTTAACGCCGGCTAAAGCCGGGCAGAAAATGATAAAAAACTATATTTTAATGATCTAAAAAACCCTCCTGTTTTCAAGAAGGGCTGAATTTATGTAAAATAGGCAAACAAAATTCAGCGCCTCTTAAAAATAGGAAACAAACCATGCTCTTTGGGCAAGCGGCCCAAAATCAGGCGGTAGCCGCCCTCGCCGTTATTCAGCCATAAGGCCACGCGCGCCACGGTCGTCGTACTGACCCGCAGTTTTTCGGAAATTTTCCGGTACGGCCAGCCCAGATCTATCAGCCGCGCGATCTGCCAGCGGTCGCTCATTTCCTTGATTTCATCAATCGTACACAGGTCGCGAAAAAACATCTCCGCTTCTTTAACGGTTTTTAGGCTAATAATCGCCCCAAATAAATTATCGGTCTGTTTATCAAACTTAAATTTTTTCATTTTAAATTAATTTACTATGTCTCACTTTACTAACACAATAACACAAACAATAAAATCGTCAAGCCAAAGCCCTTCGGCTTCTTAACCGGCGATGGTAGGCGGTAGCAAAGCGGTGCGCTTCGTCGCGCACGCGCTTGATGAGATGCAAGGCTGGCGAAGCCAAAGGCAATTCCAGGGGCTTAGCCTGGCCGGGAAAAAATAATCTATCAGGCGCCGCGGCCGAGCGCAGGCCTTGGCCCTTGGAAATTCCAATAACTGAAATATTTAATTTATACCGCTTCAACACTCTTAACACCGCGTTCAACTGCGCTTTACCGCCGTCAACCACGATCAAATCAGGTAGAGGCCATAACCCTCCTACCCCCCTTTTAAAGGGGGGCGCCGAGGGGTTAACTGGCATATCAGAGGCAATGCTATGTTTAAATCTCCTCTCCAATATTTCACCCAGCATGCCAACATCATTGGCCTGTCCCTGCCCGATTCTGATTTTAAATTTCCGATATTCATTTTTATTGGCCTCGCCGCCGGAAAACACGGCCATAGAGCCAACGGCCGAGCGGCCGAAAATATTGGCGATATCATAGCCTTCTATCCTCTGTGGCGCTTTGGGCAAACCCAGCAATTTGGCCAGCTCCACCACGTCGTTGGCGTACTTCTCGCCCACGCTTAAAACTCGCGCGCTGTCCAAAACCTGCCGCATATTAGCTAACTCATATTTTAACTTCATCAGCTCATCATTCCTGCCGTCTGTTTTCTGCCGTCTGTTTTCTGTTTCTAGTTTTTTAATTCTCACTTCTAACTTCTTAATTATGCTCTTCTTTTTCCCCTCCAAAAACAGCACGAGCGGCTTAATCACTTTTTTTAAATATTCCTGCCGGCTGATTTTACCGCCGCAAATGCCCAGGCACAAGCCGATTTGGTAATGGAAACACGGCCGCGGCTGATGTTTTCTCATGGCGCAGTAAGGAAAAATTTTTCTGATGGCTTTTAGAGTCTGCCTGACCGCCAAGGCTGATGTGAACGGGCCGAAATATTTGCCGCTCTTGTCAATAATCCTCGTAATGTACACGCTCGGTATTTCATCAGCCAAAGAAATTTTCAGGTACGCGAATCGCTTATCGTCGCGCAGGAGCACGTTATACCGCGGCTGATGCTTTTTCACCAGGTTAGCTTCTAACAGCAAGGCTTCAATCTCGCTGTCGGTCGTAATCCATTTAACCTTTGCCATTTCTCCCATCATCTTATCCTTGGCCGGAGCGTGATCGGCGCTTTTTTGCCAATACGACATGACGCGGCTTTTCAAATTAGCCGCCTTGCCGATATAAATGATTTCACCCTTGGCTTTATAGAACTGGTAAGAGCCGGGAGAAGCGGGAATGTTTAATTTTTTTATGTCATCCAAATTCATAATTTTTTTTCCGTCATTGCGAGCGACCGGAAGGAGCGAAGCAATCTCACGAATGGAAAGTTCAGGCAAAATTTATTGTTTGTGAGATTGCTTCGCCGCTTCCGCCGGCTGGCGGAACGCGGCTCGCAATGACATTATGTGACATTCTATCATTTCCCCAACAAAAAACAACCCACTCTGAAATGAGCTGTTTTCATAATTTATAGTTCACTACTTTACCTCAATCGCCTGCGTCGGGCAGGATTCGGCCGCGTTCTTGGCGCATTCCACATCGGTCTGGCTGATAATGTCCACCTTGCCTTCGGCGTTCATTCTAAAAACCGCCGGGCACAGCGCTTCGCAGGTGCCGCAGCCGATGCAGAGATCGTTATTGACTTTTATGCTCATAAATTTAATATTTTAGCTTTTTGGGGAAATTACTTTTAATGCGCATATAAAATTGTAGCGATTTTTTACAAAAAATTACTTTTTTTACCTTTTAATTTTTTGTAAAAAACGCCCAAATTTTATCTAAGCAGGGAAAATAATTTCCCCAAAAAGCGCCTACACCCAGGTCACACAAGCCACCTGGTCCGATTCTTCCTTAAAGCGCATCAGCCTGACGCCCTGCGTGTCGCGGCCCAGCTGATTAACCGCTTTAAACGGCAGCCTGATGACCTGGCCTTTTTCCGAAATAATAATCAAATCTTTTTCCCCCATGGTTTCGGCGTTAACGATAAAAGCGCTGATTAATCTACCGGTCTTAGCCGTCACCTTGGACGTCTTAATGCCCGAACCGCCGCGGCCCTGAACTTTATACAAGCCAATGGGCGTGCGCTTGCCAAAACCTTTGGCGGCGATGGCCAGGAGCTGATATTTCTTGATTTTTTCTTTATCATTTTTGATCACTCCCATGCCCACCACCGCGTCGTCCTGCCTTTTCAGCCTGATGCCGCGCACGCCGGCCGCGTTCCGCCCCATGTCCCGCACGTCGGTTTCTTTAAATCTGATGGCCTGGCCTTCAGCCGTCACCAGTTCAATATGATCAGCGCCGTCAGTCGGCTTGGCCCAAATCAATTTATCATCATCTTTGATTTTAATGGCCATCAGCCCCGAGCGCCTGACATTGTCAAAAGCGTTGATCTCCACTTTTTTCACCAAGCCTTTTTCCGTGGCAAAAAATAAATATTTGCTCTTGGCTAATTTATCCAGCGGCAAGATAGACGTTATTTTTTCTCCGCCGGACAACTGCAGGAAATTAACGATCGGCGTGCCCTTGGCGGTTCTCTGCGCCTGCGGAATTTCATAAGCTTTAAGCTGAAAGACCCGCCCCTTGGTGGTAAAAAATAATATATCATCATGGGCCATAACGGCAAACATAAATTCCACCATATCTTCTTCTTTGGTGGTTAAGCCGATGACGCCTTTGCCGCCGCGGCCCTGCACCTTGAACGTATCCGGCGTCGTGCGCTTAATGTAGCCGTCGCGGGTCATCATCACCACCGCCTCTTCATTCGGCACCAAATCTTCGGTGGAAAATTCCTTAACCCCGTGCGCCATAACTTTGGTCCGGCGTTCATCGCCGAATTTTTCCGACAGATCGCTGATTTCTTTTTTAATAATGCTTCTGATTTTAACCGTTGATTTTAAAATTGACTCCAGCTCTTTTATCAGGGCGCGCTTTTCTTTTAATTCATTTTCAATCTTCAATTTTTCCAGGTTGGCCAGCGTGGCCAGGCGCATGTCTAAAATCGCCGCGGCTTGCCGCTCGGTCAGCTTGAATTTTTTCATCAAATTTATCCTGGCCACTTCCTTATCTTTAGAAGCTTTTATCACTTTAATCACCGCGTCAATGTTATTCAGGGCGATCATCAGTCCTTCTAAAATATGCGCCCGCTCCCGCGCCTTGTCCAAATCGTATTGCGTGCGGCGCTTGACCACCTCCACGCGGTGCTTGATGTATTCTTCAAGCACCATCTTCAGCGTCAAAACTTTAGGCTGGATGCCGTCAATCAAGGCGAGCATATTGACGTGAAAAGTTTCCTGCAATTGCGTCATTTTGAATAAACTGTTTAAAATCTTTTTGGGATAAGCGTCTTTTTTCAGGTCAACCACCACGCGCACGCCGTCCTTGTCCGACTCGTCGCGCAAGTCTTTTATGCCTTCCAGCTTTTTTTCTTTGACCAAATCCGCAATTTTTTCTACAAGCGTCGCCTTATTGACTTGATAGGGAATTTCGGAAATTATAATTTGAAACAAGCCGCTTTTATTTTCCACCACCTCGGCCGCGCCGCGCATCACAATGCCGCCTTTGCCCGTAGCGTAGGCCTGCAAAATGTCTTTCTGATTATAAATTACGCCGCCGGTGGGAAAATCCGGCCCCTTGACGAATCGCATCAAATCTTCAACCGTGGCTTCCGGATTATCCAGTAAATGAGCGATCGCGCCCACTAATTCTTTTAAATTATGCGGCGGAATATTAGTCGCCATGCCCACGGCAATGCCCATGGTGCCGTTTAACAGCAAGTTGGGCAGCTTGGCCGGCATAACCAGCGGCTCTTGGTGCGAGCCGTCAAAATTAGGTACGAAATTAACCGTGTTTTTTTCAATGTCAAATAACAGCTCTTCGGAGATAGGCGACAATTTGGCTTCCGTATATCTCATGGCGGCCGCGGAGTCGCCGTCCATGGAGCCGAAATTGCCTTGGCCGCGCACCAGCATGTAGCGCATGGAAAAATCCTGGGCCATTCTGACCATGGAATCATAAACCGCGGTGTCGCCATGCGGATGGTATTTACCCAAAACTTCTCCAACCACGGTGGCGGATTTTCTGAACTTGCCGCCGGCGCGCAAGCCGATGCTCCACATGGCGTAAAGAATCCGGCGATGCACCGGTTTGAGCCCGTCGCGCACGTCCGGCAGAGCGCGAGACACGATCACGCTCATGGCATAGTCCAAATAAGACTTGCGCATCTCGTCGTTTATCGGCTGGGGTTCAATCATGCCGTAAGCGGTCATTTCTTTTTTTAAGACGATTTGATTGGGAATAGTTCCGACGCCATTTTTTCCCTGTTCAACCGGCTGCTCGGCGACGGCTTCATCCTCGTTATTTTTTTTCAATATTTTTTTCGGCATACATCCTATTTGTCATTCCCGCGCAGGCGGGAATCCAGAGATTATTTCTTACTACTGCTCGCCGTCCCGGTCGCCACCTCGTTTATCAGCTTGCCTTTCAGCAAATTAATCTGCTGGCTGGTCAACTCCGGCTCTTTCGGCAGATTATTCAGCGCGGTTTTTTGCAATTGTTTTATTTCGGCAATTCCCTGTTTAACCTGCGCCATGGCCTGATCCCACTGCGCTTTGGTTTGATTCCAGTTAATATCGGCTTTAGCGCCCTTGCCGGCGTTAGCTTTAAACTGGTATTTTAAATTAAGCATCCAGGCGATAAAAAAAACCGCCATAATACAGCTAACGCCAATCCGCATCAATAGCCGCTTCTCCCGCTCAACTTTTTCCTGGTTAGGCGCATCAGCCGCGATGCTTTCCAGCGCCTGATCTTTCACCTTTCGCTTAGCTAAAATTCTCACTTTTAAGTTTTTTCGCCTGCTTTTTGGCATAAAAAATAGCGCTTAAACCTGCCTGAATTGTAGCAAAAAGACAGACAAAAGTAAAGTGGTTTTTCATAAAGACACTCGGTGTCCAATGGACACCGAGTGTCTAATAATATTTAAGACAGCTACAATCCCAGCACCACCAATTCCATATCTTCCTGCGGCAGATCTTTTTTGGAAATTTTCAGCTTGTCTTCCTGGCGCGGCTTCAGCCCCAATTCTTTAATAAATTTTTCCACGCCGTCAACCTCGGCCTTAAGGCCAGGCAATTTGTAATGCATGGGAATGACAATCCGCGGTTCAATCTGCGAAATCACTTCCACGGCCTTGGCCGCGTTAATGGTGTATTTGCCGCCCACCGGAATCAGCAAAATGTCCGTGCCTTCCAATTTTTCCAATTGCTTGGCGTCTAAAATATGCCCCAAATCGCCCAGATGAGTAATGGAAATATCTTCCATTTCAATCCGATAAATAATATTTTTCCCCCGCTCTTGGCCGTCAGCCGAGTCATGCCAAGACGCCACGCCTTCAATAAACACGCCTTTAACATCATACTCTCCGGCTGTGTCAATAACAAACGGATTGCCGCGGATGGCGCCGATATTATTGTGGTCAGAATGGCCGTGCGACACGGTCACGATGTCGGCTTCAAAACGCGGCATTTTCAGGCCGATCTCGTCGCCGTACGGATCGGTGACCAAAGTCACGCCGTCGGCGCCGATTTTATCCTGCAATTTAAAACATGATTGTCCCAGCCAAGTTATGTACATATGTATTGTTTGCCATTACGAGCGACCAACCATTTTTGTCATTCCCGCGCAGGCGGGAATCCAGATTTGATTGCTCTGAACAATGGATTATCGTTATACTTTCTTATTTAACAGAACTTTTTTCGCGGCCTGTAGCATATTTATATCATGCTGAACTAATTGCCGGGCATATTGCAGATCAAACTGGGCGATTTTTTTATCCAACGCGCTTAAATAATCGCTGGCCTTATCATTAATCGCTTTAAACTCGTCTAGCAGGCCTTGAACTTGATGGTTTGCCATATAATTTATTTATTAACTTTTTTATGTAATTTAATTTTATCCGTAAGCTCCTGCTCAATTTGGTCTTTCGTTTTCTTTCCTTTTTTATAAATCTCCGACTTTAGAAAATTAGACATATTGGACACGGCCTGCTTTTCATTAATTACGGCGGCTGGAGCATAAACCCCTTTGGCGTTCACAAAATAATTTTTTATTTTGCCTTTTTGTTCATCGTTTAAACTCAAATTTAACAATTGCGGTAATAGTGCTACCCACCCCTCTGCACTATGGCTTAACGTTTTTTCTTTCTTCTGCTGTCCGGTTTCCACGGTCGTAGTTGACGGTTTATTTTCCGCTTTTACCTTTGGCGCCGCGGTTTTTTTCTTAAACACTATATTTTTCAAATATTCAAGCGCGGCTTTTTCACCATCTTCCGCTTCAGCCTCTTTGCGTTCTTCATCAACATCTTCCTCCCAATTTTTTCTCATATCATTTCCTTTCTTGCTCGCTTCCTCTGCTTCTTTCTCATCCTTTTCGTTAAATAAATCAGCATCATATAATAAGCCACTGCCAGCCTTCGCCGGTTCTTTTGTTGATTCTCCCTCTTGTTCTTTCTGCTTTTTTTCTTTTTCCTCTTTTTCCGCCCGCTGTTTTTCCGCTTCTTCGGCTTTTAACTCTTCTTTAGTTTTGCCGATCTTATTTATTCTAGCCAGGGTTTTGTCAATTTCATCTTTATTGCTTTTAAGCGCTTTTGCCATGATTTCAAGTTCTTTTTTCTTATTGGCAAATGCCTGTTTGTTAGCTTCCAGTTTAGCCTTTTCTTTTTCCCACTTTCCTATTTCCTCCCCCATAAAATCTTTAATCTTTTCCGAGCCTTTTATTCTTTTAATTTTATCATCTAAAATTTTAATTTCATTCTTATACTTCTCCTCTTCAGCAGTTAGATCCTTTGACATTACCGATAAGCCTTCCAGTCCCGTAGCTAACTCTGCCTGGCGTTTCTCCATCGGAGTACGGATCGGCTCTAATTTTTCATTTAACTCGGCTTGCTTATCTTTTATTGAAGTTTCTATTTTTTCTTTTTCGTCGTCTAATTTTTTCTTAGCATTATCATCTAAATCGCCTTCAAATTTTACCATATCTCTTTGCATCGCCGCTAAACCCTCTCTTTGTTTAACCATATCAGCGCCAGTTTTTTCCGAGTCTTTTAGCCGTCCTTCCAGAATATCTCCGGCTATTTTATCTTTTTCCTGGTCGGTTTTTTGTCCCATAATTATTTTTTCTACTTTCGCGCCTTTTTCTCCTTTAGCATATTTCTTTGAAAGATCTCGGCGCAGAGCTTCTCCTATATCTAAGCCAAGTTCTTCGGCCGCCGCCGCTATTTCAACATTTTCAAGCGGATGTTCTGCTTTGATATACGAATCTGATAAACCTAATAATTTTCTTTTATCAACCAACGCCCCTGATTCATTTTTTAGAACATACTCACTACCTTTTTTCCCTCCGCTAACAATTTTTCTTATAAAATTTCTTGCCCTTAATCCCATACCACCTACTTCAAGCATCCCTGTGTCTTGTTTTCCTTTTAAACTCACTCTGCCAATTTCTACTCGAGCGTAAATCTCTTTATACGCCTCTTTATTGTCTTCTTTATTGTCTTCAATCCGTTTTCTCTCTACACCGCCTAATCCATTTAGCAGCTTTTCATCTTCCTCCATCATTAAATCAATTTGTAAAAGATTATTCAAAGTTTCCTCGGAATATTCAGGCTTTATTTCCAGCTCCGGTTCCTGTTCCGGGCTATCAATTTTAAAATCTTCTTGATTAGGCATATTTTTTAAAAAAATTATTATCTGCTATCGTCATTGCGAGCGACCGGAGGGAGCGAAGCAATCTCACATACTCGGAATTTAACCGGAGATTGCGAAGCTTGTCCCGAGCGACAGCGAGGGATCCGCGTTCGCCTGATTACAGGCTCCTCGCAATGACAATGAGTTTGTAATTTCACCTGCTAAAATATTTTCCCTCGTCCTCGTCCTTATTCTCATCAGCCGCGGCCGCCGCGTTTTCAGCCGGGTCTGCCATCAACTCCGCCGCTTCGTCATCAACTTCATCGATAGTTTCATCTTCA
Organism: bacterium; assembly: GCA_030649205.1. Taxonomy (GTDB): domain Bacteria; phylum Patescibacteriota; class Patescibacteriia; order Patescibacteriales; family GWC2-42-12; genus JAUSGE01. Next base: position 15,346 of record JAUSGE010000044.1, on the reverse strand, counting down.
GCCGGTTCTTCATCTTGTTCTTCCGCCAAATATTCCTCCGGCGCCACCGCTGATTCCCGCTGATGCAGGGGCGTGCCGCTAATCCCTTGGTTTATCATGCTATCATATTGCTCGCGCGTGATCAAGACTTCGCGCGGCTTGGAACCGTTGCCCGCGCTGATCACGCCGGACTCTTCCAGCAAATCCAACAGCCGCGCCGCGCGGGCGTAGCCGATGCTTAAGCGCCTCTGCAAATATGAAGCCGAGGCTTTGCCTGAATTGATAATTAATTCTTTAGCTTCTTCCATCAGCTCGTCCGAATCTCCGCCATTATTGCCGTCCAGCCCGATGCCGGCCATGCCAGTAACTTTTTGCCGGTCCGTAATGCCTTCAATATATTGCGGCTCGCCTCCCCGGTCTTTTATGTAATTAACAATGCGCTTAATTTCATTCTCGCTGACAAACGCGCCTTGCAGGCGCCTGGGTTTGGAAATTTCCGCGGTGGTGAACAGCATGTCGCCGCGGCCCAATAATTTTTCCGCGCCCAAGGAATCCAAAATCGTGCGCGAATCAATGCCCGAAGCCACGGAAAAAGCGATGCGCGCCGGCATATTGGCTTTAATTAAACCAGTAATCACGTCAACGCTCGGCCGCTGGGTGGCTAATATCAAATGAATGCCCACAGCTCGGGCCATCTGCGCCAGGCGGATGACGCTGGCTTCAACGTCGCGGCCGGCCGCCACCATCAAGTCCGCCAGCTCGTCAATGATAAAAATTATAAAAGGCATTTTTTCTTTACCCAGCTCGTTGTAGCTCGCGATATTCCTTTTGCCTGACTTGGCCAGGGTTTCAAACCGGCGATCCATTTCGTTTAGGCACCACTTTAAAGCATTAATGGTTTTCCCTACCTCGGTAATGACCGGAGTCAACAGGTGCGGTATGCCATTATAGACCGGCAATTCCACCCGCTTGGGATCAACCATAATAAAGCGCAAGTCATCCGGGTAGTTTTGATATAATAAGCTGACAATAATGGCATTTAAACAAACTGATTTGCCCGAGTTGGTAGCGCCGGCTACCAGCAAATGGGGCATTTTTGATAAATCATCCAGCCAAACTTTGCCGGACACGTCCTTGCCTAAAGCAATATAAATATTGCTCTTTCTGGTTTGAAAAATATCGCCGGACAGCACCTCTCTTAGACCGACAATGGCTTTAACCTGATTCGGCACTTCCACGCCAACCAGCGAACGGCCGGGAATGGGCGCTTCAATTCTGATCGGGTGCGCGGCCAAAGACAAAGCCAGATCATTGGACAAAGTGGTAATGCGCGTCAGCTTAATGCCCTCGGCCGGCTTTAGCGTATACTGCGTCACGGTCGGTCCCACGTTAACTTCGCCCATTTCCACCGGTATGCCGAAATTTTCCAGCGTGCGCTGAATAATCTGTGAATTATTTTTGATGTCGCCGCTGGTTGGCTTACCGATTTTCGCGTTTAACAGATCGAGCGGCAAATCAATCTTGACATGAGTCGGCTTCCAGCTGTTGTCTCTCGCTTCTTCTTTAGAGCGCCTAAGCGCCTCTCCTTCGGCCTTGATCTTATGTTTATAAAATCCGGCATCGCTAATCGCCTCGTCTTCATCATCAGGCTTGCCCGCGGAATCTTCAGCATAGGCGGTCTCGTCAAATTCTTCCTCCGCCTCCAAAACCTCCCCGCCAGACCTGAAAATTTTATTATATAAAAAATTTATAGGGTAAAACAGCTTAATAAACCAGCTATCTCCGCCGATCAAAGATTCAAGAGTGGCATTAAGCATCAGCATCAAAGAAATAAAAACCAAACAAACAATGGAAATTAAACTGGCCCAAAAACCCATGATTTTGGTAAGCAGGGAAACCAGGCTAAAACCGATATAGCCGCCGCCAGCGCCTTGGCTGATTGCCGTTTGCCAATTAATTTGGCCGACAAACGTGTGCAATAAAGCGCTAAAAGAAATGATAAAAACTAAAATACCCAAATAATTAGCGCCTCTAACCCAGGCTTTTTCGCGGTTATACATTAAAAAACCGATGGTGAACAAAGATAAAGGAAAAATCCACTTGCCCCAGCCGAATAAAAAAATTACGCCTCGCTCCAAATACACGCCTAAGCCTTCGGCCAAGCCGAACAGGGAGAGCAGGCTGATAGCGCCGGATGCTAGCAGAAAAATAATAAAAATACCCCTTTTCATATCAGGGTCTAAATCAACCTTGGGCAGGCTAAGGGAAGCCAGGGGATTAAATTTTCTGCGTCGTCTGGCCATAAAAAACGTCATTCCCGCACAGGCGGGAATCCAGAAATTAAATTATCCATACTTCCATTATATCATAACTCTTCCCAATAAAAAACCCGCCCTATTCCAGTAGCGGCGGGATTCCGGCAGGGGTGCCGGGGCGGGAGCTATACTTTCTCCTTAATATATTTGATGGCATCCTTAACTGTGGTAATCTTTTCAGTGTCCTCATCAGAAATTTCAATCTCAAAGGCCTCTTCAAGCGCCATCACCAATTCCACAGTATCCAATGAATCAGCTCCCAAGTCATCCACGAAGTGCGCGTCAAGCACCACCTCCTCCAGTTTCACTCCCAATTGCTCCACAACAATGTCCTTAACTTTCTTTTCAACGTCCACTTTTCTTTCCTCCTATTAATAAAAAGTTCAGCTAAATTATTTCAACCTTAACTGTAAATTTTTCCCTTGTCAAGGCAAGAGGCTGATCAGCGGTTATAAAAAATTATTTTTATCGCGCATACGAAATTGTAGTAATTTTTTTTAAAATTATTCAAGTCTTCTTTTTTGGATAATTTTAAGAAAAATACACAAATTTCGTCCTAAGCAGGAAAAACAATTTTTTATAACCGCTGGATAATACACTACTTCATAAAAAGTAAGGCCCGCGGCGGCAGCCGCAAGACTGTACGTATATAAAAGTTTATAATACTCATCACTAATTTCTAGTATACTTACGCAACAATTTGTCTATAATTAAATTTCTAACTTTTAACTTTCTTTCCTGCCTTAACCAACAGCCCCGCCAGCACAATCACTATTCCACCGGCAATGATCAAAAGATACTTGAACAATTCATTTTTTTTATCCCGTGCCGCCACTTCCCATTCATTGCCGCTGGCCACCTCGCCTAAAACCTGCGGCGCCAATTCGGCGGCGGCGCCAGCTATGACCGCAATATCATCTTTGGAGCGCGGCAGGAGCCTGGCGCCGCCGGAAGTTTTACTGACAATGCCAGTGACGGCCACTATCTGCCCGGGCGCTAAATTTTTTGTGGAAATGCCCGTGTTCTTTTTAATGTAAACCAAAACTTCATCATTGCCGTCATCCAGATAAATCGTAGAGCTTTTTTTATCCGTGATTTCGCCGCTAACCACGACTAACTGTCCCACATTATCTTCATTGACCGCGTCGCTCGCCACCGCCAAGGCCACCGGCGGCGCCTGATGCGCGGCTATTTTTATATCCGTTTTATCTTTAGTTTTAATTCTTAATTCAGCTTGCGTCTGCGCCAACTCGCCTTGGACTTCCACATAATCGCCGACTTTAAGCGCGGGAAAATCTTTTTTATAATTATATATTTGCATGCCCGGCGAGCCCACAATGTAAAAAATTTGCGCGCCTAAAATTCCCGGCTCTACCGCCACCGTGCCTTTAACTTTTACCAAACTGCCCACTTCCAGGTCCCTGACTTTCTCCAGCGTCGTTTCCACGTATTGATTCGCGGTTCTCGTAATTCGCAATTCATTATTCATAATTCTTTCCCCGCTCTCCGCCGCGCTGATGATGTTCTCACTGCCCGGCGTCAGCTTGGTGGTCCAAAACCATTTGCCATTAGCGCCCCGGGCGTAGCTTTCGCCTTGAACCGCGCTGGCATATTCCACCGAATCGGCCAGCTCGTCCAGATCATTATATAAATTTATAACATCCGAACTGTTTTTAAACGCCAGCTGGCTCAATGAATTGTCCAGCACATAAAAATTTCCCGCTTCCAGCCACAAATCATTGGCAAACTTATATTTTCCATTGCCATTTTCCACTCGCCAATTCAGCAAATTTATTTTCCCCGCGCTTTTATTTTTCAACTCCAGCCATTCCCGCCCCGTATCCGCTCCTTCCGGATTGGGCAAAACTTCATTGATCACGACATTGTCATTGCGAGCGACCGGAGGGAGCGAAGCAATCTCACGCACATTGGCTATATCACCAGGATTCCCAACCACTTTCACGCTCTTTTCTTTTTCCGCAGTCTCTTTGCCATCGCTAACCGCCAGTTTAACTTTGTATATCCCAGTCTTAGCATAAGTATGATCCGGATTAGCCAGCGCATTTTTAAACCCGTCGCCGAAATCCCAGGCGTAAGTTAATTTGTCGCCATCAGCATCAGCCGTATCCGAGCTGTCAAACATCACCGCCGTATTAACCGGCGCCGGCGACTTAAAACTGAAACTAACCTCCGGCGCGTGGTTAGCCGCCTTAATGACATTAGCCGCGCCCGGCGTCAGCGTTTCGCTCCATGTCCATTCGCCCCCCTTCAAAAGGGGGGTCAGGGGGGTTAAATTATAGCTCCACCCCTCTTCCACATTTTTGTAGGCCGCAATCTGCATCGCCTTATCCGCTAAAGGCTGAAATAATCTCGCTTCACCCTGATCATTATGCAAAATTATTTTAGTCTTGGGCCGATACAGCGCCAGATATTCGCCGGCGCCAATCAGAGTGCTGGTAGCCAGGTTTTCCAAATTTTTTTTCTTGCCGTCTTCGTTGCTTAAGCTCCAGCCGGTTAAATCAACCGGCCGCGCGGCCGCGTTAAAAATTTCAATAAATTCCAGCTTGCTATCGTCGCCGTCCGGATTGGGCATGATCTCCGTGATAAAAATTTCAGGGGAAAAATCAAACTTGGCTTTGGCCGCCAGACTAACTTCAGCTTCAGTTTCAACCAAATTGGCCGCGCCCTTGGTCGGTTTTATAGTGACCGCGAAATCATTGGCATTATTAAAAGTATTATAACCGTCAAACTTTCTGACTACGCTGTCCGGGTCATGAGCTGACGGCGCGTTATCGTCCAGATTGCCATCAGGCCAATTGCCGTAAGCAATCTGGTCAATAATTCTTCCCGCGGCGTCATACAAAACCACCAGATCCCCGTCATTGTTTAAATTGCCATTGGGTTTTTCAATAACTTTGTATTTATCCAAACTGCCCGATAAATTTGTTTTAGCCTTAGAGCCGTCTTCAATCCACCAGCCGGCCAGGTCAATGTTCTGACCGCTCTTATTATATAATTCAAGCCACTCAACTTCATTGTCCGCCGGATCCGACACCAACTCATTAATTACCACCTCGCCAAAATTTATTTTCGCACCCCCGGCGTCTTGCCCCGCTTGCAAAGGGGGGTTCGGGGGGGTAACTGCTTGTTCCGTCGTGCTCGCCGTATTATCATTAGTCAGTTCCGGCGTGGAGCTTGCCACACTCTCTTGCCCCCCTTGTAAAGGGGGGTTCGGGGGGTTAACGGCTCCGCTTGTTGAATTCTGCGGATTGGGATTTTCTTGAATAAAAAAATCAGAGCTACTGTTATTAGTGTCAATAAAGGCATTCCGCTGAATACTATAATTTTCGTCTGGATTTATGGCGCAACTGCCTTCGCAGTCTGTTGCCTGGCCGAACCCCACTTTGTCTATAATTGTCTGATTATTATCATAGAGAATGACAGTATTATCTTTAGCTATAGAGTACGATTTAGCCCACGCGACATCAGCAACCGCATTGCCGCTGTAGCCTTCTTCATTGGTTAATAAAAGATAGCCTTTTGATAAAATAAATTTCCCTTTAAGCCGGCTGCTTGCCAATAAAGAATCTTCTTTGCCGCCAGAGGTCTTTTTTTTGACTGACCAGCCGGTTAAATCAACCGAAGAACCGCTTGTATTATAAAGCTCTATAAACCTATGCCCAGCCGGATAAATTTGAATTTCATTGATCAAAACGCCTTGGTCGGCCCAAACTTTTTGCGCATAAAAAAATCCCGCGCCGATCATGGCCAGGATTATGATAATCTTAACTGAACAAAAAAAGCCTCCTTGTCGCCGCATAATTTTTTAATTATATATTATGCCTTGATTTTAACACAAAAAATATATCTTTACACTATTTTAATTGATTTTTACTAATTCCTTAAAACTCTTCGTTTTGTACTTATCCCACTCCTCCTGCTTCACATAAATCATTTTATATTCAATCTTTTTCTGCCTGGCGCTGGCGTCCTCGCACCATTGCTCAAGTCTTTTTATTTTTTCAATATCATTAGTATCTTCCCGCCCTTTTGTTTCCACTACATAAACGGTTTTGTTGTCGGTTTTCACGAAAAAATCCGGGTAATAGCTGGAAATCGCGCCACTGGCGTTTTTATAGTCAATTTTAAAATGAATTTCCTGATAATTTTTGGCAAAAGAAATTACATCATCCGCGCTTTCCAGAAAATCAGCGAATTCCAGCTCAAAATCGCTGTCGCCGACAATTTTATTAAAGACGCTCTTTTTCGGCAATAAATATTTTTTATCGGTTACGACAAAAGGCCTGGCGCCGCTGACTTTCAGATAATTCTTTATTTCCGTATCGCCGACGTCCCGCACGGTTAAATTATTGATCTCTTTTTTAAATGTTTCCACGATGGTTTTCACCGCTTCCGTTTCCGACAAATTTCTTAAAATATTCGCGTCATTAAGATTAACGCTTTGGCAGAATAAATCGTCGCTGATAAATTCTTTTACCTTGCCAAAGAGTATGCCGTAGCAGCCGAACAGGCGCAATTCTTTCATGATTTTTTGCGCAAAAAAACCGACCACGCTTTGGTAATTCGGCTCAATGGAACTGTTCAAAATAGTGGTATGGTGCGTTATTTCGTCAACCACTTCCACAAAAATAATTTCCTTTTTTTCTGCTTCGCTAAATTCTTTTACGCCAATCTTTTTATTATTAAATTTCGCGACATCTAATAAATTCAAATTTTTATATTCTCTTTGGATTCGCGGAGTTAAAACCGGCAGTTCAATATCCAGGCCGGCGATGTCTTTTTTTATATTCTGCCTGTCAACTTCAATCACCGTGGGCGTAATCGGCGAGCCGGAGCGGTCCATTTTTCTTTTTTCCAGCTCCACGCCTTCAGCCTTGATTGATTCCACAAATTCCATAAAAGCCGGCGTGCCGATAACGCTTACATATTCCTCTACATCCTGGCCGAAAAACATTCTCCGTAAACCTCGCCCTAAAGTCTGTTCCGGCAAAATCTTTGAATCAGCGCCGTACGGACGCAAACCCACGATGGTAGTTACATTTTTTACATCCCAGCCTTCCTTAAGCATTAAAACTGAAACTATCACCTTGTACGAACTTTCTATACTGTCTATTTCGTTGGCTTTCTTACGCAGCTCCCGCAATTCTTTTTCCTTTTTGCCGGAAACGGTTTCGGATATTTCACCGCTTTTATTAGTATGAATCGTTAAAACCGCGCCTCTTAACTGCGGATAATTATCTTCCAAAAATTCCGCCACGTCATCGCAATTCCTCGTATCGTCGGTCATGATGAATAAAATTGATTTCTTACCGGTCGGTTCCAGCTCTTTATAAGTTTTTTCCCATTCTTCAACGCCTAACCTGATAAAGTCCTCGTATTTTTCGGCAAATAAGGAACTTTGTTTTTCTTGCAATTTTGCCCGGCTGGCCTGGTCGGGTAAAACCGGATTTTTTACCACGCCTTGGCGTATGGCTTCAACCAAAGGATAATCGGAAACGGTTTGCACAAAAATTTCCCCTTTGTTGCTCTTAGGCGTGGCCGTTAAGTCAATTTGCAAAGCCAGCTTCCTGCCTTTCTGCAGAAGTTTATTATGTATATCCTCAATGGACTTGGCCCAGGCCATTTTTGGATCATGAATATGGTGCGCCTCGTCATTGATAATCATTAGCTCGTCAACATCCCGCACAATTTCCCCTAAATCAACTCTCGCGTCATTGGTTTTGCCGACAACTTTGCCGCCTAAAAAATAATCTGAAGTATCTTCGTCCGCGAAGCTGGCTGTATTTATATCGCTTTCATAAACTCTGTGAATATTGGTTAAAAAGATATTGCCCGATTTTGAAATCGTACCGACTTCGTCCTGCAAATGCAGTTTAATCTGGAAATCGTCTTGCCAATTCTGCCCGCCATAGCCGTTGTCCGGCAAAATCGGATCTTCATAAAATATTTTCAAGCCTTGAAAATCGGTTTTGATCCGGTCTAAGACAATAATATTCGGCGTGATTAGCAAAAAATTTTTAGACAGCTCTGAATTTTTCTCGTACAGTTTATGAAAATACGACCAGGCTAAGAGCAGGCTCATGACTTTGGTCTTGCCGCTGCCGGTCGCCATTTTTATCACCAGGCGCAGCCAGTCCTCGTCAAACATATTCGGGCTGACCCGGCCTAATTTATCAAATTTTATCAAATCATATCTGCTCTCAACTTTTTCCGCGTCCATGAGCCAGATTATGGTTTCCACCGCTTCTCTCTGGGCGAAGTAATATTGAAAGGCAATACTTTCGCCATTTTTGCCGTAAATCGTATGCGGTTCCTTAAACCACCAGTTTAACAGCGCTTTTGAAGTTTCGCTGGCCCCGGCATAATCCGCCGCCCGCCACTTAGCCACTCTTTCCCGCAGTTCCGGCACAAACGGCGGCAATAGCTTTTCGTAGCCTTCTTTTCTTAAATCTTCATCAGCCGGAAACCACCTGATCGCCGGATCAAGTATTTGAAATTTATCTTTAGGAAAATCTTTATGTAATGCCATAGTAAATAAAAAGCCCAAAAGGCTTATATAATAAGGTCTATAAGGTTATTTACTTTTGTCATTGGTAAATAAGAATTCTATTAGTATTTACTAATTATTCACAGATGTATTTTTAGCCATTTTAAACCCTTTTTCTTTTAAATTTCCAAAATATCTTCTAATTATATAATTTATTTTTTAGTTCCCAATGCCCAGCTCTATCGGATCCAATTCTCTTAATTTTATCTTCTCTTTTTAATTCCGATAACAAATTGGTTACATCTTGCGGTTTTAATTCGGGAAAAGCATCAATAAAATCTTCGCGTCTACCTCGCCCTTCTCTGCGCAAATGTTCTAAAATAAGCTCCTTCTTAGATTCTCTGCTGAAACCTTTTATTCGGGTGTAGATGCCGGGTTTTTCTTGATATGAATAATATCGATGCGACAATATATATTTTGTACCGCTTGTTTTACCCACTTTTTCTATAATTCCTAATTTTAAGAATTTCTCCTTATGTTTTAAAACCGGTAATATTTTTTTCTCGCGTAATTTCTCTAATTCATAAATTTCATCAAATGAAAAAATCGCTTGTTTTTCGTTGACAACTTTTTCTAAGAACTTAATAAACTCAGTGTCTTTAACTTTGGCGGGAATATTTATTTGCACGGTAACGCCATTTGTCCCGTTAAAATTAGGTAAGCCCTTGCCTTGCCGTATTGATGCCTCAAATATGTTATCTATTCCCTGGCCGGATCGCTCAACAAGTTCAGTTCCCTCAAACGCCTCGGCGATTAGCCTATTGCGCCAATGTGGCGGCGCGTTCAAAACATTTTCAGGCGTAATTTCGTTTGGAAATCCGCCGGGACTAATAACGGAGAATGATCTTGGCGACGCGTGGATAATTATTGAGCGTCCGCCGATTGAATAATCCCGATGCGCCACCGCGTTATTTACCGCTTCGCGGCAGGCCTTTTCGTCAAAGGCCAATATTTCCTGTTGCACAAAGCCCTCCTGATACGGCATGCGAATATTTCGCGCGTTAATTGTATTCCATATTTCATCGTAAACAGAAAAGTAAGGAGCGCGCCAAGATGTGCGAAAATCATGATGAATCTGGTCCGGATCGTTTCGCCATTCATAAATAATTTCCGCTTGGGGCAAAAAAGCGTTGATTTTTTCTTTTTTGCCGAGCAATAACAAACAAGCGAAAGTCAACTTTCCGTCCCTTATTAATTCCACATCAGCAAGAATTTGCGCTACTTGCGCGGTTAACAACCCCCGATTACCCGTTTTCTCAGCTCTCCTTTTTTTAAAATCATTCAAGGCTCTCTCATTGAGATCGTCCAATGTCAAATTATCAGCGACACCAGACGAAAAATCCGGCTGCACTTCGTTTAAAATTTCTCTCGTCATCGCGTCATCCATTTCTCCGAGCGACTCGCCTCTTCTAACCGGATAAGTATATTTGCCGCCATTGCTTTTTACCCGCTGTCCAACCGGACGTGGAGGAATATCAAAAACCACGACTCTCCCGCGTTGGTGCTGGACTTCTTCAACTGAAACAGTAATGCCAATTTGCTGATAAACTTGCTGCGGGATTTGATTAATTGCCCCTTGATATACATTCGTCCCAACAACACTTTTATTATTCGCTATTCCGAGCAACAGCCGGCCGCCGCCCATATTAGCAATAGCGGCGCAATAATCCGATCTTTCGCTATCGCTAAAATTAATCCGCGCTTCTTTAAACTCAAGCGTAGCTGTTTCGCTATTTTGTATGATGTCGTCAATATCCTCTGGTAAATACATATTATTGCATAATTATTTATTTGATATCCCGAATTAGTCAATTAGAAATGAATTAATATTTAATAGTTAATTATACTTGGAGTTCCATTAATAAGAGGCAGAACGCCAATTATAATTGCACTTGATAAAATAATAATATTCATCCATAAATTACGAGAGTAATCTTTGTTTTTGTTCTGCATTTCTAAATCCAAACGCTCCAACCATTCCCTCCTATTTTTTAATTCCTCTATAATTTTTTCAACCATAAAAAGTTAAATTTACTTAAATATATAGTCTTCATCCGCGATCTCTATATATTTAACTTGTCCACACTCCGTATTATATATTAATCTCAATCACCTTCGTCGTATCATTCCCAAAAATATCAATCACTTTAACCGCGATTTTCATTTTGCCTTTGGGCGCTTGCTTAAAAGCCGAGGTTAGCTCTAAAGTCCGGTCTTTTTTCGTCCTGAACGACTGCCATTCATTTTCAAAAATATAACTGCCGGTCCATTTTTCTTCGTAATCATCAATTTGCAATTGCACCGCGTCAGACGAGCCGTCAAGTTTGGCTTGAACCGATTTTTCTTTCGGCACGCGGATGATTTCCCGCTTGCTTTCAAAATCAAAATCCACGGACCAATAGTCAATCCAATCCGTCCATTTTTTCGTTAAAACTTCGCGCTCGATAATATCCGAGTCTTTGTCTTTGGAAATTTTGATCACCTGCCCATTGGCAATAATTATTTTATTGCCGCCGGACTGCAGTTTTTCCTCAACTTCGCCGGTGTTGTCCTGATTATAAAAAACCGAAAAATCAGTCAGCTCAATTGCTACTTCTTTAACATTGCCCCGTCCGCGAACTATCGGCTTAACTTCAATATAGGCGACATCGTAAAATTTAACCTGTCCTTTTTCCACGGCTTTTTTATCAAACACTTCGCGCGGAATAACTTTGAATTGGATATCCAAGCCCATTTTTTTCGCCGACTCAAAATCCAGACCCATTTCATAATCAAAACCCAAAACATCCGCTTTAGTAATTTTCTTGTCTTTGCACTCCGCGATTACTCTTTCTAAAAAATCATTAGTCACCGGCGTGTCAATCTGCCCGACCGCCACCAGCCGGTCTCTTTTTTTACCCACGAACGCATTAAACGAATCCACCGGCTCGGCTTTGTAGGCGGATAAAATAAGTTTAATAAATTCTTTTTCTTTATTTTCCCTCTGCAGTCTTTTTTCTTCTTCCCGCAAATTTTCATTAACATTCAAAAACTTTTCTCGTTCGTATTTCCCGATATTTAAAATTTCAAACGCCCGAAAATCCTTGCAGGCTTTTTTAAGCTCTCTCTGCGCGCCGATCATCCTTTTGCGGGTGGTATGAATAGCAAATCGCCCCAAATCAGAGCCAATCCATTTCCGGCCTAATTTTTCCGCCACGGCCAAAGTTGTGCCCGAACCGCAGAAAAAATCGGCAATAAGATCGCCCTCGTTTGAGGATGCGTTAATAATTCTTTCCATTAGAACCTCAGCTTTTTGTGTTGGATAACCTAATACTTCACTGCCAGTCTTACTTGGTAAAACGTCACTCCATATTGACTGTACTCGTCTACCTTGTTCAGCGTATGTATCCATATACTGCTTAAGATAAGGAGTTCCAGTATTTGAGTAGTAAATCATTCCTTCTTTTTCGAGTTTATTAATGCTTTCTTGAGAATATGACCAATGTCTTCCTTGCGGCGGCATCAGTATTTTGCCTCTAAAAATTCTCCCCGGACCTGATCCTGGTGCTGTGATAGGACCTGCAAAAAATCTTTTACTTGTATTTTCCTCAATTTGATTAAAACGTGTCTGTAAATGTTCGTCAGACAGAGGAATAAAAACGGGGTTAAAATTATATTCTTTTGATTTGGAATAAAAGAAAATAGAATCATGAATTACACCAAAACGAGTAGCGTCATTGTGAGCCCCAGTTCTTTGCCAGATAATTTCATTCAAAAAATTGTCCTTCCCAAAAACCTCGTCTAAAACCATCCTCATATAACTATTTACCCGCCAATCGCAATGAACATAAATACTGCCGTCTTCGGCCAAAAGTCCGTGCATGAGTTTTAATCTTTCATAAATCATGGCGATAAAACTGTCCGCGCCTTTGCCCCAGGTGTCGCGGTAGGCGATTTCTTCAATCACCGACGGCTTCTTGGTAAAGCTGTCTTCGCCGATTTCAATATTCATGGAAAAATCCGCGCCCACGTCAAAGGGCGGATCAATGTAAATTAATTTCAGCCCGCCTTCGGCAGAAATCTGCTTTCTTAAGGGGCCGTTTTTCAGAGAGGATAAAATCAATTTGTTGTCGCCCCAAATTAGCTTATTGGTCCAGCCCTTTTTCTGCCGGCCGGAAGTATCAAACAGCGAGCCTTGCGCCGTAATTTTTTCCTCGCTTCTGGGCTCATCAATCTGCTCAATCGCCTGAAACGGCAAAACCATATTTTCCACCTCATCGGTTTTCCCGTTCCAAACCAGCTCAACCTCACGGTTGTCGTCAAACAATAAAAACCGATATTTCTCCGGCAAGGACTTGCCCTTTTCCAAATACTTTATAATGTCTCGTTTTTCGCTGTCGGATAAATTCATATTTTTACTTTACCATTTCCCCGCTAATATTTAAACTTTATAATTCCACCTGCTTAATATACTCTCTAAACAAAGTTATTTTTTTCGCGTCGCTCGGACTGAATAAAAACGGCTCAACATTTTTTACTAATTCGGCTAAATCCAATGTTTCAATTTTTTTCAAAAGCTTCTTTTTTATATCCGGCCAATTGTCAATTCCCATTTTCAGCTTTAAATATTCATAATTCGGCTTGGTCAGCCCTAAAAGAAACGTTGTGTCAAAAAAATCCCTGCCCTTGGCGCGCTTACGATTGAAAATCGTGTAAATTTTTTGTGACAGCAAAATATCCGGCGGCGTGGTAAAAATCTGCGTCAAGACATCAAACTTATTCAAAACTTTCTTGTCCGGTTCATACGGAAAGCCGTGCGGCGCCGTATCAAGCTGAATTATCATTTTTTCATCCGGCATAACGGCTAATTCATTGGCAAATAAAATCTTGGAAATTTTTAGATAACAGCGAAAAGCGCCCTTAAATACGGTTCTGATCTCGGTTTCAAGACCGAGTTTTATCATTCCCCTCCGCACTTCCTCGGCCAGCTTATTGAATTCAGCTTCAGTCAAGCCAAAATTATCAAAATCAAGATCTTCGGAAAATCTGGGATTGTTGTGTACGATGCGCAAAGCCGTACCGCCCAAAAAAGACAATTTATCCGCCAGCGGCGAATCAAAAATAATCTCCAATATTTTATACTGCAAATACTCGCGCAGAATATTGCGCTTGAAAGGTTTTAGATTATCCGGATATTGCTTAGCTATCTCTTTAAGTCTTAACATAATTTATGTATTTTAAAAATTTTTTAACTCTTTTTTCCAGACTCTTATTATTGAATGAATCCAAATACTTCATCAGCTTTTTGCCGTTCACCCTGATTTTAAATTCTTCCTCGTTTATTCGCAGTTCGGAAAAATCCGCCTCTGTTTTTAAATGCGCGTTGATATAGAAAAAATCCAATACCGCCTTTTCTATTTCCGCTATTTTAAAAGTTGTTCCGCCCAGAGATTCCAGCTTATAGCCGAAGATCAATTCAGGCTTTAAATGGCTGTAAATAAATTCCCCGATTTCATTTTTGAAGCGCTTGGTTTTATTGCTCGTGGCCGATGTAATGCCATAAACGCTTTCTGGTATTAACCCATAATTAGATAAAGCCATTTCAAAAGATATATACGAGGGCGAATATATCTTATTGGCAATGGAAAATAAAACCGATTCATTTAAAATTTGATCGGCAAAGATATAATAGCCTCGGCGAATCTTTTTTATATAGCCCTTGTCTTGCCATTCATTTAAACGAGAGCGGTAAAATAACGCGTCTATTTTTTTTATGTCTTGCCAGGAAAAAATTGTATATTCGTTTAGCTTTTTCTTAAATTCAATGTATTGCATATTCATTTCCAATAAATACGATTATTAGTACTCTTTGGAATTATATTAACATATATTTTTAATCTTGGCAACAAAAAACAGGGTTTTTGCCCCATTTTTGCGTATTTTATTAAAATTTAGCTAATATTTCAGTTTTTTAATTGCCAGCTTGATCAGCCAGCCGATCAGGCCGCCGGTTAGGGTAAAGATAAGGAACCACAGCAGATGCTTACTGCCGCCAGCCAAAACCATGGTAAAAGGGATAAAGATTAAAATCAGCCAAGCCAGCCATTGTTTTCTGGGAATAAAAATCATGATGAATAGAGGCAGAAAAAAAAGATAGGCAAAGATGGAATTTTGGATTACTCCTAAAATATCCGAGCAACCTATACCTGACAAACCGCAGGTAGAGGCTGGTTTAAATATAAATAAATATAATTTACCAAATAATGACGAAAAAATTAACGAACTAATTATCGTGGCAACCAAAGCGTAAATCGCTGGCAAAACCACTGATTTTTTTTCTAGCATATTTTTATAAATTACTTCTTAAATAATTAATATCACTCATTATTATATCATATCCGTCCTGATTATTTAATTTGGCCTTTATATATTTCCCCAGAGACCTTGCCAGCCGGTCAAAGTCGATGTTTATATTCTTGCTATTTTTCTGTTCCAGCCGTTCCAG
>JAUSGE010000042.1 GCA_030649205.1 bacterium | reverse complement strand
AAACAGGCTTGGTTGAAATCAGGTTTTGGCATAATGGACGCTTTGTCGGGTTTCAGAAAGTCAAAATTACCGATCTGCCGATTGTTCAGTTTTAACTTTTAAAATCGCCAAAACTGTTCACTTTTATCTTTTAAATGACAGGAGAAGACTCAGCCTTGACAAGCAGATTTGGCGTGTTAAAATTACATTATGGCGCAAGAAAATAATCTGCAAAAACCTTTGACCTTGGAAGACTTGGGTAAATTCACTGAAGATGTTTTATTGCCGGCAATCGGGAATATGATTGATCAGAAGCTGGAAGAAAAGTTTGAAGAAAAATTAAGCCCGATCAGGGCAGAACTTAGCTCAATCAGGGTGGAAATAAGTTCAATCAGACAAGATTAAAGAGATTAGAGGAGAAAGTTGACCGAATAGCCAAAGCCGCCAATGAAGATGTTTTAGCGATCAATACTGATGTGGAAAAACTTAAACAAAGAGTGTTGCAATTGGAAAATCAGGTTAAGGCCTTGCAATCCGGCCAGAGTGTGGTATAATGACATTAATTAAATAGTCGCAGACAGCAGGTTGGACTAAAATCCAGCAAATCCTGCCGAGACAAAGCTAACATTAGCTATTTTTAAAGTCTGCGATTTAATGCAGGTTTTTTTATATTAAATTTTTAATTTATGCCAAAAAGCAAAGAACAAAAAAGAACAATTTTAAAGCAATTATCCGATAAAATCGGCAAGGCCAAATCAATTATCTTCACCAGCTACAGCGGCTTGACCGTAAAAGATAATGAAGATTTAAGGATAAAATTGCGGCAGGAAGATAATGAGTATTTCGCGGCCAAAAAAACCTTGTTCAGCCTGGCGCTTAAGGACAAGGCGATTGCCGGGCTGGAAGTTAAAGAATTTGTCGGCCAGATCGCGGCGGTTTTCGGCTACGGCGATGAAGTATCGCCGGCTAAAATCGTTGATCAATTTAAAAAAAACAAGGAAGGTAAAATTGAATTTGTCGGCGGAATTTTGGAAAATAAATACCTTAGCGCGGCTGAAGTCGCCAGCCTGGCTAAACTGCCTTCCAAGCAGGAGCTATACGCCAAAATCGTGGGTTCAATCAACGCGCCCGTATCGGGCTTGGTTAACGCGCTGGCGGGCAATATCAGGAACTTGGTTCAGGTATTAAAAGCGATTGAGGAGAAAAAATAATAAATAATTTATAAATAAAATTATGCCAGAAGAAATTAAAAATGAGGAGCCGATAATGGTTCCGGAAAAGTTCAAATCACTGGTTGAGTCTATTGAAAAAATGTCGGTCCTGGATTTAGCCGAATTGGTTAAAATTTTGGAAAAGAAATTCGGCGTTTCCGCGGCCGCTCCGGCCATGATGATGGCGGATCCGGCGGCGGGTCCGGCGGCCGAGGTTGAGGAAAAGACCAGCTTTAACGTGGAAATTACCGAAGCCGGTTCTAACAAGATCGCGGTAATTAAGGCGGTCCGCGAGCTGACTGAAATGGGATTAAAAGACGCCAAAGACTTGGTTGACGCGGCGCCGAAAATGCTCAAAGAGGGAGTTAAAAAAGAAGACGCCGAAGCTATGAAGAAAAAATTGGAAGAAGCCGGCGCCAAAGTAACGCTGAAGTAAACATCAGCTGATCTGAAGACACTCGGTGTCCCCGCGGACACCGAGTGTCTTTTATTTTGCGTCAGCCAGATCAATCGCGTAGACCGAAGTATTATTTAAGAAATATATTTTTTTATTTTTTTCATCAATTTGGAAATCCAGCAAATTATTTAAGCCGCCGCATTTATACTGGCTGATAAATTTTCCGCCCTTGTCAAAAACGATCAGCCTATTTTCGGCCGGCTCCATAATATAAATATAATTTTGCTCGGCGGAAACCATGATTTTGTTCGGCCGGCTTAGGGCCGGCTCAACGGCGGCCAAAGCAAAATCCAGCTTTTTGCCCTTGGCGTATTGCGAGAGCTGGCCATTATTTTTCAAAAGATAAATATTGCCGTCTATATCCAGGCTGGCGCCGCCGGCCAGATCTTCTTTGGCGTTCAGCCAGGCAACGGGATTGGCCAGCTGGCCGGCGTTTTTGGTAAAGCGATAAATTTGTCCGGACGCGGCGTCAGCCAGGTAAAAACGGTTATTATATTGTTTTAAACCAATCGTTTTCCGCGGATCGCCATTATAGCGTATTTCCAAATTAGACAATTTTTCAGCCGCGATATCCAGAACGATCAAATTATTGGCGTTAAAATAATATATGTTATTATTTTTATCCAGGCTGGGGAAATCCAGCCGGCTGATGCTTTGCCCGCTTAAGCTCATTGAGGTAACCGACTTGCTTGCCGGATCAATGATGTAAATTGTTTTTTGCGCGGTGTCGGCGGCATAAATTTTTCCCTTGGCTAAAATCAAGTTAACCGGATTGGCTTGAGGATTAAGGTTGATAAAATTGGATAATTCAACCGGGTTAGCGCGTATAACATGGCTTATTTTTTCTACTTGCGCCTGATGTTTCGCGGCTAAAGCCTGAAACAGGTCTTTTTGGGCCTGATTTTTTTGCGGCAGCTGATCCAAAAGGCCTTTGACTTCGTCTAGCAGCTTCCCGGCCCCCGGCTCGTTGCTATAAAGCAAGCTCGCGTCAATCTGGTTTTGTTTTTGCTCAATCGTTGACGTAAGATTGCTGACAGCAGTCTGTTTTTCCAAAGTTTTATTTTTCAGGCTTTGCCAAGCCAAACTGCCGGAAAAAAATATTAAGCTTAGGCAGAGGCAGGAAAATAAAATTTTATTGATTTTACCCAGCCTTTTATACCAGAGAAATAAATTCAGGCCGGCTGTTCCGGCGGCCGTAAATGAATTTTTTATTTTCTGTCCGGCGCCGCTGAAAAAATCAGCCAGCGCTTTCCTGTCGGTTATGGTTTTAAAGATTATTACCAGCAAGCTGATTAATAACCAAGCAGATTTTTTTAACGGACTGAATATTTTTTTTAACGCCAGCCAGCCGGTTTTTCTCTTGGTAAAAATTTTATCTTTTAAGGAGAACACCGGGGACGATGATTTCGCGGGTTTGCTGAAAATTGAGGCCCATTTTTCAAGATTTATCAGGCCGGAGGGCGCTAGCAGTTTTTCTGTCTTTTCTTCAGTGCTGATTAAATTGCTGATTGAGGCTGAAGTTGAAGCCGGCGGCTGTTTGGCCTTTATTTCCTGCATTTCCAGGCCGGACGTGTTTTTTATAATGATGCCCAGGAAAGGAACGTAGGCGTTGATTTTACTGAGAGTATTTTTAATTTGCTCGGCCGCGCCGGCTGGCGGCAAGGCGGTGATAATTTCAATAATTTGCCGGCTGGAGAGATATTCGGAGAAAGTTTCGTTGGCGAAAACGAAATAACCGCCGCGGGGCAATGAACCGCTGACGACATTGGAAAATAATTTTGCCAGGCCGGACGGTTTTTTCGCTTCGCCGGATCCGGTCTGCTCCGTAATGTCGGCCAGCTTATATTTAGCGCTGTCATCATTCTTGCTTTTATAAACCAGCAGGGCTTTATTTTTTCCCAAATTAGCGAAATGCAGGCTATCATTATAGATTACGCCAATGGTGATATTCAAGGCATTGGGGCTAAGCTTGATTTTTTCGCTTTGCGAAAATTCCGCCAATTTTTTATTGGTTTTAGCCAAGGCGGATTCAAAGATATGCTCTATCTTTATGGAGCTTAAGCGCTCCCGTAAAATCATCTTTTCGTTTTGGTAGTAATTGTGGTTCAGCGTGTTGACTAAAAAATTGATGATCTTTAGATTTTCCGCTTTTATTGATTCAATTTCTATTAAAGCAAATAGCTTTCCAGCCAGAGCTTCTTTGTCCGCGTCCGGCTGGGCCAGATAAACTTCCAATGTTGCTTGAATATTTTTGCCCGGCGTTAAGACAAATTGGGCGATTTTGTAGTTCATAATGATGTTTTGACTTAATGATGTGTTTATTATACAATAAAATCATAAATAAGTTAAGCCTAATTATAAATCGCATGCTAGAAAAGCTATTCGGCTCAAAAGCTCGGGTTAAAATTTTGAAATTATTTTTAATTCATCCGGCCGACAAGTTCTATATCCGGCAATTAGCGCGCGAGCTGAAGCTGCAATTGAATTCGGTCCGGCGGGAGCTGGAAAATTTGGAAAGCTTCGGCATTTTGACGTCGGATTTTAAAAGCGAAGAGGCTCAAGCTGAAAAGAAAGAGCCGGCGGCCGGTCAGGAAAAAAAATATTTTCGCGCCAATCAGAATTTTATTTTGTTTGACGAGATTAAGGCGCTGATTATCAAAGCGCAGATTTTATATGAAAAAGATTTTGTCAGCAAACTGCGGTCAATCGGTAATATCAAACTGCTGGTTTTAACCGGCATTTTCGTCAATAACCCGAATACTCTGATTGACATCCTCTTGGTTGGTAAAATCAATAAAGTTAAACTGCTGAAATTAATTAAAGAGCTGGAGGCCGAATTGGGCAAAGAAATTAATTTTACGGTCTTTGAGCCGCATGAATTCAAATACCGCCGCGACATCACGGACATTTTTCTCTACGGCATCCTGGACGGCCGGAAACTGGTGGTGATTGACGAGGTGGGGTTGAGCTGATTTTTGTAATGAGGAGTGATTTTAAATGTATTTAACGCTCGCTAGAGAAAAATTTAGGGATTTGACATAAAATTTCCAACAAATATAAATACATTTAAAATCACTTCAAATAATTATTCTACCCGGCTTCTGCCGGTGTTATTTAAGGAATAATTCCCTGACTTACTTGCCTCCGGATGATTTTTCTTGCATGCTTGGACTTGGGAAAATTATTTCCATCGCTTAAGACGAAATTTGTGCGTTTTCCGAAAACTGAAATGCGATTCCTAACTCGCTGTCGCTCGCACGGAATGACAGTTTTCGGAAAACTGCTACAATTTCGTATGCGCTCTGAAAATAATTTTCCCAAGTCCAAACCTTGTAATGCCGCTTGGCTCCATAGTCCCGCAGGGGTATGGAGCTGGGAATGCTAAACTTGTTGACATATGCCCGACAATCAAAGCGACCAAGCACAAATGTTATTGGAAAATTTAAAAATTCAAGCCAAAAAATTGGCTCTGCTTTTGGCTAATTCTACCATGCCCGAAGACATTAAAGAGGCCTGGGCGGTTTTAATTCCCGAGATGACGCTGGAGCAAATCGCTAAGCTGTTAAATATTTTAGAAGCCATGTACTTGGACGAGCAGACAAAGGGGATTGATGAAAAATATACGCGCGAGCTGGCCGAGGCTGTAAAAAATTTAGAAAAAAAACGCCAGAGCGAAAAAAATAAATTATTGGATCAGCTTAAGCAGTTAGCGCAAATATATGAATAAGGCTGAATTAAAAAATGAAGCCATAAGCTGGCCGGATGAGCGCCAACCGGATGAGCCCGGATTCGCCGGCAGAATTTACGGCAAGATTAAAGAGTGGGGCGTGGCGGCTAAACAAGCCGGCATTATATTTAAGGATAGTCCGGAATTGCAAAAGCAGGCAGGCAAAACCATTATCGGCACCGCGGCGTCAATTGCCGGCGTTAAAAGTTTTTATGATGTGCCGGAATATTTCAGGGAAAGATTCGTGGTGCGCGGCATTATGGGCAAGGGCAAAGGCCTGGAAGGCTCGGTGGAAGATCTACTGGCCAAAAATTGGCAGATGCGAGAGGAGCGGCAGCTGGGCGCGGAGCCGGAATCTGATATTGAACAAGATACTGACGTTAGGCAGGCCATTGCCGATTTAAATGGCCGGCTTAAGCTCACTAAAGAAGGCGGACAAAAAGGCTCGGAGCAGAGAAACATGCTGGCTAAATTGCTTAAGGAAAACCGCGTGAATGAAAAAAATGACCAACAGGCCAGAAAAGAAAAAATTACTGAAATTTTGGACGACTATACCACGACAAAAATAACCGGTATTCAGGCGGCGCGCGAGTCTTTGAATACTTTTTTATTTGCTAGCGGCGCTATGGCCTTAAGGGGGGTAAGTTATGGCATTATGGATGGAGTGGAGCGATATTCCAGATTGAGCAAAGATGCCAGGGTTAAGTCAAAAAAGTCAGGCCAAGAGGAAAAGGTTAATTTTTTAAAAGATGTGGTGGCTGGCAGTTTTACCGAGACCTGGGACGAGTTAAGATTTAAGGACATGAGCGGCAAAAAAACCGGTTTGCAAAAAGGGCTGGATTTTATCAAGGCCGGCGGCAAAGTTATGAGATATCTGGGCCTGGGCTATTCCGGATTAGATAACCCGGGTCTTAATGCCCAGGCCATGGAAAATTTATTAAACACGCTGGAAGGCAAAGTTTCATTGTCCGACATGGGAAAAAATTTCGCGGGTAATCTTGAAAAAACTTATGAATCATACAAAGCTTTGCCCGGACGAGTCGGCCATCTGGCCAAAGCCGGCGGCGGAGCGGCGGTTAAAGGCATGGGCGCGGTGGGAAATTTTTTTAGCGCTGGCAATGCCTGGGCAGACAATTTAAACGAAAATGTCGGTGAAACGAATTATGCGGCGGAACCAGCGCCCGGATCGGTAATCAAAGCTGACGCGAATGTTGTGAAACCAGTAGGCGCTACGACCGTGGCACAGCCCGCCAATGGTCAGCATGTTGAAAAG
Source organism: bacterium (assembly GCA_030649205.1). Taxonomy (GTDB): domain Bacteria; phylum Patescibacteriota; class Patescibacteriia; order Patescibacteriales; family GWC2-42-12; genus JAUSGE01. The sequence goes on along the minus strand of JAUSGE010000042.1, from coordinate 26,702 downwards.
ACGTCCGACGTCCAAGTGGACGTCGGACGTCCAGCGGAACTTGAGCGAAAGGATATTGAAATCGGCCTGGTAAAAAAAGGCAAGGGGATTGAGCAGTCGCTGTATCAGCAAATCAAGGCTCATTTTAACGAATATAAAGATGAGCTGAAATTTAAAGGCGACGCGAATAACCATCGCGAGATAAATAAATTCGCCCAGCGGCAGGCTCATTTGCTGGCAGAAAAAATGGGCTATGTGGATTCGGCAGGAGGAAAAGAAATCAGGGTTAGACCGGCGGACCAGGTCGCTTATATTTTGGAAAGAGATGAAAATGGCGAGTTAGCGGTTAAGGAATATTACAAAAACGTTGGCGGAAATTTTGAATTAGTTAAAAGAGGAGAAAGTATAAACAAATACGAGTATGTTCATTCGGGCAAGAAAGTTGCTGATGCTGAAAGCGTTAAGCCAAAGATTGAATCAAAAATAACTCCGGCTGAAGCCGGGCAGAAAGAATTACTGCCTGTGGCCGATAAATCCGGCGTTGAGGTGGAAGATAAAACGGCTGGATTAGTTGAACAGCTTGGCTCAAGGGAGACGGACCCATCGGCGGAATATAATTTAATGGTAAATGATGATTGGATACAGAAAAAAATTGGAGGCGAGCCTAATAACGACAGACTATGGCATAAAGCGGTGGGTCTTGCCGATTCCAGGAGCGTGAAAGGCCCCGCTGACTTAGCGGAGAGTCCAAAAGCATATAGTTTAGCGGACAAATATTCCGATGAAAAATTATTGCTGGAGATTCTTGATAAAAATAATGATTACCGGGCCGATGAAGTTGTGATATGGCATCAAGGCGCGGTTGTGGAAAAATACAGCGGCATTCAAATAGAAGAGATGTTTGGCAAGGAAAAGATGGAAAAAACCAGTTTGAAGATGGAGCAGCTGGCTCAAAGTTTAATGGCTAGCCGATTGCAAGAGTTTGAAAATACCGCTGAAGGCAAAATAGAATTGAGTCAGGCCAGAAAATTAGGCATAGAAATATTTAAGCCAGGCGGTCTGTTGCCAGCGGACACGAACAAGCTGGAATTTATCAAAGACCGGGGCTTTAAAACCGGAATTTCATATTCGGAAATTAAGGCGCGGTTTGAAATTTATGACAGTGCGCCTGAAGACATTAATTTACAGCAAATAGACAAGTATTACAACGCGGTTAAGGGCATTAAGGATCCGGGCGCAAGCGCCAGGCTGATTAAAGTTTGGGACAATCCTAATGATGATCGTAATTTGGGCGATTTGCTTGATCGGCTTCATCTGAAAGATCAGCTAACTGATTTTGATAAACTGATTGCCGGACGAAGAACTAATGGCGACTTAGTTATAAATTATATCACCAAAGGTTTTAATGAAAAAAATTATATGATGACATTTTCCGCTGACGGCCAGGCTTTATTGGAGCGGCCGGACGGCGCGCCCATGAAGTTTGATGACATTTCTGACTTAAAAGAAGTTCTGGCCAAGCCGGCGGAGATGATGAGGGGAGAGGGGGGGGTGAGTGTTGGGTGGTTTACAGATCATAATAAAGAACCGATCGAAGGCGAAGATGACACAGGTGCGGGGGGAGTGAGTGTTCGGTGGTTTAAAAAATGATAGAAGCTTAAAAATGAAGGATAAGTTGGATAAAATCAAAAAATTTTATCATATTTTATGTCAAGAGTTGAAGCCCAAAAAATAGTCGCCAAATACGCGCAAAAATTAAGGGATGAAAAATTTCCATTTTTCGCTGTTTATTTGTTTGGTTCTTACGTCAAAGGCAATCCTAAGGAAGAAAGCGACATTGATGTGGCGGTTTTGTCGGATAAATTAAAAAAAGATTGGAATAAAAATGAGGAGCTATTATGGAAATGGAGCGTGGCCGTTGACCCGAGAATAGAGCCCATTGGCCTGACGCCGCGAGATTTTAATGATGATGCCGACCCCATGGTTTTAGAAATTAAAAAGAGCAGGATCAGGATTAAATAAATAAATAAATTTTTTCATAAAAAAAATCCCCACGTCAATAGAGGATTTTATTTCCTGCTAACTATTTGACGTGGGGGCGTGGCTTAGCCTCGTTATTCGGGGCTAAGCCACAGGGCGCTGGGTTAAGGCTTATCCTTACCCAGCAGAAGAGTCACAATCCCCGAGTACCCGCCGTACGGGGGGATTACTTCCTCGGTTGCCGATGCGGACAACCAGTCAGTGAAGGAAGTTTTCACGGACTGGACCCTTTCCTCTGCTAACTGCCTTTTTAAGGCAGCCGCTTGGGTTTCCGTGGAGGTCCCTTTAAGGTGCCGGTCCTCCACGGCGACTATAGAGATAATTTTTAGGCCTCTCGCCTTTAGTAAGGCGATGAGGCCATTTTTTTGGCTCTCGTCGATTAGCGAGCTCCCCGCCTTGAAGCTCAGCTCGGCCTCTCCTTTGCCTTCGGCGAGGTCCCGGGCACTTACCTTTGTATATTTCCGTTTCGCCTGGGTGGAGGCCGCGGGGGTCAGCTCGCCTTGGGTGATCAAGGCCAGGGCTTTGGTCGCCTTTTTGTCAGCGGCCGTGGCTTTTTTCAAGCCCGCGGCTGCCGTTTCCCTGGAGGCGTTGGCCGTGTCGGTGGCTTGATTCGCCACCTCTTTGGCGCCTACGGCCGTTTGTACGGCGACCGTGACGCCTTCATTTAGGTTGGCCAGGCCATTTTCCACGGCCGCCAACCTACTTTCCAGCGGCCGAAGGTCGGGGGTGGCGGGGGCGGGGGCGGCTTCCAGAGTGGCGACCCTGGTCGCCCACGGTTTTATCGCCTCCTTGGTGTCCTGCTGGATAAGGCGACGGAGTTTTGCGGTCTCACCAGAGGAACCGCACCCAACTGCAAAAACTGCCAAAAAAACTACAACCGCCAAAAATCTGAATAAATTTTTCATTTTTTTTTCTCCTTTATAAAGAAAAAAACTGTTGGGTAACATTACGGCTCCATAGGGTGAACCACTATGGAGCCAACGCTAGATGCCTTTCTGGATTCCGGCTCAGGCGGCCGGAATGACGATTAAATTTGTCTTGGGCTAAGAAAATTCACCTCCTTTTTAGCCCAATAAGCCTAATTTTTTATAATATTTGGTTTTTAAAGTTCAACCGAGTATATTAGCATATTACTAAAATCGTGTCAAGCGCGATTTTTACAGCGATTTTACAGCGCGATTTTACAGGCATTGTTTTAGGGTTTTTTCATAAAAAAAATGACCCTCTGTTGCCAAAGGGTCATATGATGTCCAACTATTTAAAATCTATAAATAGTTAGACGCATCTAAGGTTAAAATTTGTTTTAGCCATAGTTCGCGGTCCGTTTTATTAAATGCGTCTTGCGTGGAGCTAGTACAAAAACTAGCCGCCAAATGGGAAATCAGAACGCAATCCTGACCGGATAAATCAACGCAATTTCCCGCCTCGTTACGGATGGCCGGCGTTATGCGTCTAAAAAGTTTTTCGGTATTCTTATTTCCTTTCCATCCTTTATCAGCTCTTATTTTCTCTAATTTTTTTACCGACAACAAATTGGTGGTTGGGAAATTTGCCAGCACTCTTAACCGCACCAGATGCGCGGCGTAGACTGCCAAATCGTACGGCGCATCATGGGCGGATAATTCAATGAATTCTTGGATTTTTACGTGATAAAATTCCTTGCCCCGCCCGCCATTGGTCGGACCGTAAAAAAAGATGTACTCCTGCCGGTTCACTTTTTTTGAAAGGTGCAGATAGATGGCCGGCCTTGAGCGTTCACCCTGGAAAATCAGCCGGTCAAATTCCATAATTTGATAGGCTAAGAAAGTCAATTTCTCCAGGTTGTCTATGCTTATGTTTTTAAGATACTGTTCAAGCGGCGGCATATTACTGTCAGAAGTGAACATAATTCCACTAAGAGATATTAATTCCTGATAAGGATTTTTGGCAATTCTATCTTTAACTTCCTTTTCCATTTTTTACCTCACAAGTTTAAGTTTTTGAAAGGTTCAATTTTCTTAAACGGCAATAATTAAAACAACTATAACATACATTGCGTTAACTGTTAATTGTTGCTTTTTGCCTTAGCATATTTACGGCCCAGCTCTGGATTCCCGCTTTCGCGGGAATGACAAAAAGCCGGTCGCTCGCAATGGCAGAACGCTGACGCTGACGCTCCTTGACATTAATAACTAAATATGATATAGTAATATGTTATTTATTTACTTATTAGCTTGTTATGGAAAATATTTTAAAATTAGCGAAAAAATTCAGTAAATCACGAAAATTCAGGCTATTGATAATCGCGACAGTGGCGAAAATATTGATTTCCGCCATAGTCTTCTTGGCCATTGGTTTTTGGGCGTCGCAGGCTACCGAAGCCCAGGCCGCTTATGGGCTTAGTCCTGACGTGAAGCAGGTTAAAGTTGCTGGCAGTCCCACGGTCTATTATTTGGACCATAAACTGGGCGCCAAAAAGGCTTATATCTCTTCAGCCGCTTATTTGTCTTATGGCAATAAATGGCCAGACATAAAAACTATCAGCCGGGCTCAACTTAATAAATGGCCGGATGTAAAATTAATAAAATTGGCCGGCGACAAAAAAATTTATTATGTGAGCGGCAATAAAAAGACTTATGTAAAAAATCCGGCTGAACTGGCCGCGCTGGGTTTGGGCAAAAGTAAAATCGCCGCGGTTAATCAAACTGATTTTTTATCTTTTAAAATTGCTGAACCAAAAACTGTAGCAGTAGTAAAGGCCGGCGGCGGGCCGTCAGGCACTCTGGCCGTTGAATTTGATCAGGCCAGCGTGACCGAGGATTATTTCCCCCTTAACTCGCGCCATAATCTGGCGGCCGTGTTTAATTTAATCGCTGGCGGCCAAACCGTGGAAGTCAGTAAAATCACTTTTAAAGTCCAGGGCATTTTTAAATCTGAAGGCGTGGATAAAGTTTATTTGACCGGCGCGGACGGCAAAAATTTAGGCGAGCCGGCTGAATTGAATAATAAGCGGGCTATGTTTGACTTTAGCGACGCGCCCTTGATCATACCGGCGGGTGAAACCGAAAAAATTTATGTTTATCTGGACTTAAAAAGCTATCCGGATTTTTTAAACCATTGGCTGCAGGTTAGCCTGGCGGCCGCGGGCGACATCAAAGCCAGCGCGGATATAGGCGGCAGTTTTCCGGTCAATGCCAGCCAGTACAAATTATTGACCGGCGAGGTGCTGGGGCAGGTTAAAGTAACGGAGCAGGCCGTGAACGCCGGCAATTTAACCATCGGCCAGAGCCAAAAGCTGATCGCAAAATTTATCATCAGCGAAACCACGGGCCAAGAAGACGCGGTGCTGGACAATATTGTTCTGACTAACCAAGGCAGCGCCGGAGCCGGCGAACTTACCAATTTTAAACTTAAAGACAAATATAATCATTTAATCGCGCAAACCGCGGACTTGTCCGGCGATCAGTCCGTAACGCTTAATTTGAATAACGCTTTTATTATCGCTAATGGCTCAAGCGGTACTTTGCTTTTATTCGCCGACATCGCGGGCGGAGAAAACAAAACCGTGAACCTGAATGTCCGCGATTTTAATTCCTCGGGCGATGGCTATGGCTACGGCTTGGCGCTGAACAAAACCGACAGCAATGAAACCCTAACCATTAGCCGCGAGCCGGTAAGCATTTTTAATAAAGAACTGAAGCCGGGCAAGCGCACCCTGTCCCGGCAAAGAGGCCAAATTTTCGGCAATTTTCAGATCAGAAACAACAATCAAAAAATTTATTTGCGGAATATAAATATCAGCCTGGACAAAACCGCGGACGCGCCGGCGCTTAACTCTTTGGTTTATCTGGTTAACTATGATACCGGAGACATTTATTCTTCGGCCGCGGGCGATAAGCTGACGGGCGGCGCGCTGAAATTTAACGGCCTCGGCCTTGGCCCCAGGCAGATTTTAAATTTCAGCTTGGTCTCCAGCCTGCCCGGCGGCACTTTAAGCGGCGACAAATACCGGATGGTGATAAATAAAATCAGCTATCAGTATGATGGCGGCATTACGGTTGAAGACGCCATCGGGCTTAAGGGAAACCACCTGACCGCTACCGAGTCCAGCCTGTTTATTTTTGCCAATGGCGATTGGGATAAGAATTTAATCAAGGGCCAGAAAAATATTAAAATCGCCAGCTGGATTCTGGAGGCCGCGGCCGGCGATAACGTGGATATCAGCCAGATTATTTTGGCTAAAAGCGGTGAAACCGGAGGCGCCGCGCTTTATGAAAACGGCTTTAGCAATTTGCGCCTGACCATTAATGGCGGCCGCGTCGGCGCGGTCATAGAAAAACCAATCAGCGCTAATTATGTTTTTGATAATTTTATTTATCATTTTACGGCCGGCGCCCGGGCTGAATTAAGCCTGGCGGCGGACACGGATGCTGATTTAAAAGCGGACCAGGTTCAGCTGGCCATGGCCAGCATTTTGGCCGAAAGCAGAAATTCGGGCGCGGCCAGCGCCGTGGCCGGAGTTAACACTGCCAGCGCGCCAGCCGCGTTTGGCCAAAGCTCGGCCGAGCTTAAAGCCATTAGCGCCGGTTCGTTCGCGGCCGGACAAAAAGATAATGAAATTGGCCGTTTCAGCGTGGCTAATACCGGCGCCGAAGACATTAGACTGGATAACTTGAACATAGTAACTACCAGCGACGGCTTGTCCAATAGTTTGGGCTTTAGCAATTTGTCAATAACGGCAGCCGGCAAGTCTAGCCGCGTTGGCGCTATTTCCAAACCCGTGGCCGGCGCCAATAAGATCAGTCTGGGCGGCTTCACGGTAAAAACCGGCCAGGCCGCGGAATTTATTATTAAAGTAAGCGCCAGCGACAGCGTGTCTTTAGACAGTTTTGACATTTATTTAAGCGAGCTGAAGGCGCGTGGCGTAAAATCCAAGTTGGACGTAAAAGTTCAGGGCGACCCCAGCGATTTCATCGCGGTAAGCGCGGCCGCGGCCGGCGATGATGATTCCGATACAGGCGAAGATAATGGCAACGGTACAGGCGAGGTTAGTTTAAGTTGGCCGGTTAGCTCGCGTAAAGTTAATTATGGTTTTCATGATCCGGCTTACCCGTTCCGCGATTCAGTTGGCGAGCATAATGCCATTGATATAGACGTTGCTCAAGGCACGGCGGTTAAAGCCGCGGCTGACGGCGTGGTGGTTGCTTTGGCTGATAATAACACTACGGCCTATGATTACATCACGATTGATCATGGCCAGGGCATTAAGACCACTTACGGACATTTGTCGGCTCTGCGAGTGAAGTTGGGCGACGCGGTTACGCCAGGCCAGGTCATTGCTTTGTCCGGCGGCAAACCCGGCACGATCGGCGCCGGCTCCAACACTACCGGCGCGCATTTGCATTTTGAAGTCAATCAAAACGGCATTGATGTTGACCCGATGGGATTTTTAAAGTAAGGTGGTGGTGGCGCAGAAAAGCCCGACTGAAAAGAATTGCTTTTCCTGCTTAAATAAAATTTGTGCGTTTTTTACAAAAAATTAAAAGGTAAAAAAAGTAATTTTTTGTAAAAAACCGCTACAATTTTACCCCCGTTCAGTTGTTTCGGCGCCGAGGCATGCACCGAGGAGCCGCGATAAAAGCAATTCTTTTCAGTCGGGCTTAAGGATGCCGTTCTTTAAAATTTTCTAACCGCTGGTTAAGTTGCCAAACATTCCGTCATTCCGGCCGTAGCGGAGCGGAGAGCCGGAATCCAGAAAAAACATTCGTTGAATTTCTGGATGCCTGCCTGCGCAGGCATGACGAATAAGCAACTGAAATGTCTTGGAAGCTTAATCGGCGGTCAGAGCTTTTAACAACAACCAAAAAAAGGAGAAGAATAATGTGTACATTAACTGCAGGCGAAGGTCAGGTGGTTTGTAACTCTCGTAAAACTGTTGTAGAGATGGCGGAAGTGATCAAAAAACAGGCCGAGCAACTGAAGTTGCGGGATGAAATAATTATGAGTCTGCAAGCTGAAATGGCGAAAGGGTGCAAAGAGCGCAAAAAGCTTAATGACTATATTTTGGAAGCTATAAATGCTGCCTGCGAAGAAAATGGCGGCAGTCTGCGCGGTGTGCGCCTAATACTGGAGCGCGCCGTTAGCAGGTAAATATTAACCTAGATCCCCGGGAGCGGCCCTGAAAAGCCGCTCTGTTTTTTTATATAATCTTGCTGAAAATGGGATGGTGCGGTAGAATGAAAAGATAAAATCCCCCTAACCCCCTTTGATAAAGGGGGAAAAAATATGAATAAATTATATCTATACAACACCTTAACCCGTAAAAAAGAAGAATTTAAGGCGATACCCCCCCCTGCCCCCCTTTTGAAGGGGGGCGGTAAAGTCGGGCTATATACCTGCGGACCCACGGTTTATAATTACGCGCATCTGGGCAATCTGCGAACTTATTTGTTTGAAGATATTTTAAAGCGCGCGCTTTTGTATAATGGGTATAAAGTAAAGCATGTTATGAACATTACTGATGTCGGCCACCTGACCGGGGACATGGACATGGGCGAAGACAAGCTGGAAATGGAAGCTAGAAAAGAGAAAAAAACCGCCTGGCAAATCGCGGAATTTTATACGCGGACTTTTCGCTACGACATCAAGAGGCTGAATATTATGGAACCAGACATCTGGTGCAAAGCTACGGATTATATTAAAGAGCAGATTGAGTTAATAAAAAAGCTGGAAAAAAAAGGCTACACCTATAAAACTTCGGACGGCATTTATTATGACACGTCTAAATTCAGAAACTATAACAAGTTAAGCCATCTGCCTTTGGAAAAATTAAAAGAAGGCGCGCGCGTGGAAAAAAATCAGGAGAAAAAAAATCCTACCGATTTCGCGCTGTGGAAGCTTTCAACCCCTAAAATCCCCCTAACCCCCTTTGAGAAAGGGGGTAAAAAGAACAGGCAGATGGAGTGGGACAGTCCGTGGGGCGTCGGCTTTCCTGGCTGGCATATTGAATGCTCGGCCATGAGCCTGGCGCTACTGAAAAACCAGCTGGATATCCATTGCGGCGGTATTGATCATATCAATGTACATCATACCAACGAAATCGCGCAAAGCGAGGCGGCCACAGGGAAAAAGTTTTTTAATTTTTGGCTGCATGGCGCGTTTTTAAATATCGCGGGTGGCAAGAAAATGGCCAAGTCGGCGGAAAATTTTTTAGCGCTGGAAACTGCTTTAATAAAAAAGGGGATAGAGCCGCTGGCTTACCGGTTCATGCTTTTGCAAACTCATTATAGAAAGCCGATGGAATATAGTGAAGCTGGAATTAAGTCGGCGGAGAGAGGATTGGAGCATTTGCGCAATCAGATTAGAGACCTCACCCCGGCCAGATTGTCCGAAAAGCACCGTCATTCCTGCGAAAGCAGGAATCCAGAAAAGCGTATGGCTAAGGTTAAATTATTTCTGGATCCCCGTTTTCACGGGGATGACGAATTTAGTATTGATTTTAAAGAAATTTTTTTGGCAGCGATTAACGACGACTTAAATACGCCCAGGGCGCTGGCCGTAGTTCAGGAGGTTTTGAAATCCAAACTGACGGACGAAGAAAAGCTGGCCGCGGTTTTTGATTTTGATAAGGTACTGGGGCTGGATTTTAAGGGTGCGCTTAAGAAAATGAAATTGCCGGAAGAAGTTGAAAAGCTGGCTGAAGCCAGGCAGAAAGCCAGAGAAGAAAAAGATTTCAAGCTGTCGGATGAATTAAGAAAAAAAATTGAGAGTCTGGGTTACTCGGTGGAAGACGCGAAAGACGGGCAGAGGATAGTCAAGAAATAAAATCCCCCCAGCCCCCTTTGATAAAGGGGGTAAAAAAGCTCCGGACCTGAATAATCAGTCCGGAGCGTGTAGGTTGCAATTTTTAACGAATTACGCGGTCGTCGGACCGCGAAACCGCGATTTGGCCCTTGCCTTTGCTTTTGGTCGCGTACATGGCGGCATCAGCGGCCTCCATCGGATCAACATCGTTGAAAACGTCAACTTGGCAGATGCCGATACTGGCGGAAATCTGCAAACTGCCGCCGCCGACTTCAAGTTTTTTTATTTTTTCCAAAATTCTCTCGCCGATTTTTAGGCTGAATTCCAGAGATGTTTCCGGCAAAATCAGCATGAATTCATCTCCGGCTAAACGAGCCGCCGTGTCGTATTTTCTGACACATGACCGCAACACTTCCGCGACCATGGTTAATACCTTGTCGCCGGCGCTATGGCCATAGCGGTCGTTAAACTTTTTGAAATTATCAACGTCCATAAACATAATTTGGGTGTTATGTTTATAGCGCCGGGCGCGCTGGATTTCCGCCTCCAGCGTTAAAAAAAGCTGGCGGCGGTTTAAGAGTCCGGTTAAGGGATCGGTAACCGCGTAAGTTTTTGCCGCCAAGTATAGCCTTTTTAATTTGTAATATTTGACCGTGAACAAGGCGGTTAAAGCTAGGGCGCAAATTATTACTATAATTCCGTGAATTGTTAAATGAACGGTGATAGCATGATGCATTACATCCCTCCAGTTATTTTGATTTAGGTTTTTTTATTAGCAATCATATAATCTAACATATTTATGAATGGCTGTCAAGCGAGTAAAAATTTTTGGCTCAAGCTGAAAAAGCCAATTTACGCCCTGGCGCCCATGGCTGGAGTGGCTGATTCGGCGTTTAGGCAAATTTGCAAAAGTTTTGGCGCGGACGTGGTTTATAGCGAAATGATCAGCGCCGCGGCTTTAGCGTATAATTCCAAAAAAACTTTGGAGCTGGCGCGATTTGATAAAAAAGAGCGGCCTTATGTCGTGCAATTATTCGGCAGTAAGCCGGAACATTTTGCCGCGGCGGCCAAAATTGTGGAAAAGAAAATCAGGGCGCAAGGCATTGACATTAATTTTGGCTGTCCGGTAAAAAAGGTTCTTAAGCAGGGCGCGGGCGCGGCGCTGATGAATGATTTAAAACTGGCGCGCCGGATCGTGGAGGCGGTCTTGGCTAGTACGGATTTGCCGGTTTCCCTAAAATGCCGCTCGCGAGCCGGCGAGGCAACAGCCGTGGATTTTTTAAAAGCCATTAAAGATTTGCCCGTGGCCGCGATTATGATTCATGGACGCAGTATGGCCCAGGGTAATTCGGGCAAGGTGGACGCGAAAATAATCAAGCAAGCCCGTAAATATTTTTCCGGCGTGATTTTGGCTAATGGCGGAGTTAAAGACAAAAAAACAGCTGATCAGCTGTTGGTTGAGACCGGGGCGGACGGAATTGGCATCGGGCAAGGCGCGCTGGGCAAGCCGTGGGTGTTTGAAGAAGTTAAAAGCAAGACACCGAGTGTCCGCGGACACTCGGTGTCTAGGCGTGGAATTATGTTAAAACATGCCAAGCTGGCGGAAAAATTAAAAGGCAGGCAGGGGATTATAGAAATGCGAAAGCAGTTGTGCCGGTATGTTACGGGTCTAAACAACGCGTCTGAACTGCGTAAGAAGTTAGTTAAAGCCGAGAATTTGGATGATATAAAAAAGATTTTTAATTTCCAATAACCAATATCCAATTTCCAATAAAAATCCAAACTACAAAAATATGTTTATTTAATTTAAACATTAAGGCATTAGACATTTTATTGGAAATTAGGAATTAGGAATTGGATATTGATTTTTAACTTGTTACAGCCACTTTTTAATTTTAAAAACTAAAAACATTATCAGTCCGGCGGCGGCCATGGCGCCGATGGTTAGCCAGAAATTAGCCGTGCCCACGGCTAGATTCATGCTGAAAATGGCCGCGATTAAGGATAAAGAAGAAAAAATCACGTAAAAAATCGTCAGGGTTTTCATGATTGAGCTCAATTTGTAATTGGCCAGCGATTCCTGGGAGTCATACAGGACTTCCACCATCTCCCTTTGATTTTCCAAAGTTTCCCAGATATTTTTTGTCTGCTCAATCAGCCGGCCGTAATATTTTTTCAGCTGATCAGCCGGTATTAAACTGCTCGGCATGGCCATCAGCTGTTTAATGATATTTTTATGGTTCTGCACGATTTTTCTCATGTTAATCAAATTGTGGCGCAGATTTAAAACCAGGCCGGCCGCTTTTTTCTGGTCTTCGCTTAAAATAATTTTTTCCGCCTGGGAAATCGCCAGGCTGTTTTGATCAAGCTGGACGTAGCTGTATTCCAGCAGCTTATTTAAAATTTCATAAAGCAAAACGGCCGAGGAAGTAAGCTCGGCGGACAAGAGGGAGCTTTTATCCTTTTTGCACAGTCTGAAAAGATCATTCAGCGGCTCAATGGCTTGGCTGGGCAGAGTGACTAAAAAGCCGTGGCCGATAAAAAATTCAATTTCCGCGGCCGTGATTTTGCCGCTGTCCGCGCCGACGGCCGGAAAGTGCAAAATCAAGAAAACATAATCATTTTCGCGCGCGATTATCGTTCTCTGCGAGTTAGCCTTGGCGGAGGAGGCGTGTAATTGCGGCAGTTTGAAATTATAATTTTTTCTTAAAAATTCAATTTCCGCTTTGCCCGGACTGTTTATGTTAAGCCAGTCAACCGTATTGCCGCTCCGCGGGTTAGCGATGGAAATTTTTTGGATTTTTGGCATATAGGGTATTATAGCATAAAATAAAAAATTAAAAAATCAAAATTGGGTTTGGCTCCATAGTCTCACAGGGCCGTGGAGGCGGAGTGTCATTACGGCTCCACAGGGCTATCGCCACTATGGAGCCAACAATTAATTTATGTTATAATATAATAGTTATAACTCCGGCTGAAGCCGGGCAGAAAGAATAAGTAACTCCGGCTGAAGCCGGGCAGAAAGAATAAGTAATATTATGCCTGACATCAAAAATGAAATAAAAATTGAAAAGCCGGTGGCCGGGATTAAAGAAGCGGTTAAAGAAAAGCCGGCGGCCGCGCCGGATCGGGAAAAGCTGAAAAATTTGGAGCAAGCCAGGAAGATGGTGATTGACGAAATTGCCCAGCAGCCGCGGGACCTGGCCGCGCCGGCCGCCGCGCCGATCGGCGCGGCGGCAGCGCCGTTCAATAAGCGGCAAAAACAAATTGAAAATGTTTTAGCCAAAGACCTAGCCGAGGTTTATCTAAGCTTGCCGCCGGAAAAACAGCGGGAGTTTAAGCGCGCGGGCGAGGAAACCGCCGGCAAAATTAATCAGTTATTGGCTCGCGCCAAAGTAAAAATCGGCGAGATTGTCAAGCTGATTGTCAAATGGCTGGCGCTTATTCCGGGCGTAAATAAATATTTTTTGGAGCAATCAGCCAAGATTAAGGCGGATGAGATAGTTAAAATGAATAAATAATAATGTCATTGCGAACGACCGGAGGGAGTGAAGCAATCTCAGATATGGCAGGTTTAGCTTAAAGTTTGATATTCGTGAGATTGCTTCGTCGCTAACGCTCCTCGCAATGACAGTCGCCAGTATGGACTACGGTTTGCCTCAACAAAATACTCAAATATTGCACAGCTGGAACCTGGCCGTCAGCCTTGACGGCTGGTTTTTGTATTTATTGGCCGCCGCGATCGCGGTGATTTTGCTAATGCTCGCCCGCAAAATCATTTTATTTTTGTCGCTGAATTCCCAATTCCACAGCCACAAAATTTATCTTTTGCGCGTGCCCAAGGAAAAACCCGGGGAAAAAGAGCAGGCCGGCGCGGCCATGAATTACGTGCAAAAATTGCGCGAGCAGATCGCCCGCGGCGAAACCATTTTTAAAGCCATCGGCGGCTTGCGCGCGCAAAGGTGGCACCAGAATTTTTCTTGGCTTTTGGGCCGGAATGATCATTTTTCTTTTGAAATTGTGGCCAATCACAAGCTGATCAGCTTCTACGTGGTGGCACCGGCGGAAATGAGCCGCTATCTGGAACAGCAGATTCAGGCGTTTTATCCGGAAGCCGAGCTGGAAGAAACCGAGGATTATAATATTTTTTCCGCGCGCGGCCACACCATGGCCGGTTTTTTAAAAACCAAGCGCGGTTTTATTTTTCCCTTGAAGACCTATAATAAGATGGAAACCGATCCGCTGGAATCCTTGATTAACATTTTGTCCAAATTGGGGCCGGATGAAAGCTTGGCTATTCAATATATTGTCAGGAGCGCCAAGCCGGCCTGGCATTATAAAGCCGGCCGCGTGGTCTCGGCCGTGAGCCAAGGCAAGAAATTAGCCGACGCGCTGGGCCATAATTTTTTTTCCAAAGCCTTGTCCGCGGCCGGCGATTTGGTTAACGCGGCCAAGCCCGCGGCCGGCGGCAAACTGCCGGAAAAAGAAAATCGCTTGACCGCCATGGAGCAGGAAGCGCTTAAACTGATAGAAGAAAAAAATTCCAAAGCCGGGTTGGATGTAAATATCAGAATCGTGGCCAGCGCCGGCGATCGGGCGCGCGCTACAGCGTACTTGAACAACATGATCAGCGCCTTCAGCCAATATAATTATTACCAATACGGCAACGTTTTTTCCAACAAAACGGTTTTTTACAATCAGTATATTCAAAAATTTTTGATTAGGGATTTTATTTTCCGCCGCTTTAAGCCGGGGCTGGCTTTTTTGCTTAATACTGAAGAATTAGCCAGCCTGTTTCATCCGCCGCTCGCCGAAACCGAAACGCCCAATATCCAGTGGCTAATGGCTAAATACGCGGCCGCGCCGTCCAACGCGCCGGAGGAGGGGATTATTTTAGGCAAAAATATTTATCGCGAGGTGGTCAAAGAAATTAAAATAAAACGCGACGACCGCCGCCGCCATACTTATATTATCGGCAAGTCCGGCGTGGGTAAATCCGTGCTCCTGGCAAGCATGGCCCTGCAGGATATTGCTAACGGCGAAGGCGTCTGCGTCATAGATCCGCACGGGGATCTGGTCAGGGACATTTTGTCGCGCATCCCGCCGGAGCGCGCCGGAGACGTCATCCTGTTCGCGCCGGCCGACATAGAACGGCCGCTGGCCTTGAACCTTTTGGAATTTGACGCGCGCTATCCGGAGCAAAAAACTTTTGTCATTAATGAAATGATTAAAATTTTTGATAAACTATACGATCTGAAAGCCACCGGCGGGCCGATTTTTGAGCAATACATGCGCAACGCCATGCTGTTAGTCATGAGCGATCCGGCCAGCGGGTCAACTTTAATGGAAATTCCCAAAGTATTGTCCGACCCGGAATTCAGGAAGATGAAACTGGCCAAGTGCGCCGACCCGACCGTAGTTGATTTCTGGCGCAAAGAAGCGGAAAAAGCCGGCGGCGACGCGGCTTTGGCCAATGTGGTGCCGTACATTACTTCAAAACTGACCAGTTTTATTTCCAACGATACCATGCGGCCGATTATCGCCCAGCAAACCAGCTCGTTTAACCTGCGGGACGTTATGGACAGTAAAAAAATTCTGCTGGTGGATTTATCCAAGGGCTTAATCGGCGAAATGAACGCGCATCTTTTAGGCATGATTTTGGTGGGCAAGATTTTAATGTCGGCCTTGTCGCGCACGGATTTAGCGGCGGACAAGCGCGTTGACTTTTATTTATACATTGACGAGTTTCAGAATTTTACCACCGACTCGGTTAATTCCATTTTAAGCGAGGCCAGGAAATATAATTTAAACCTGATTATCGCGCATCAATACCTGGGACAGCTGGTCAAAGGGCAGGATACATCCATAAAAAACGCGGTCTTCGGCAATGTGGGCACCTGGATTTTATTTAAAATCGGCTCCGAGGACGCCGAGATTATGGCTAAAGAATTCGCGCCCGTGTTTAACCAGTATGATTTAATCAATATTGAAAAATACACGGCTTACGTGAAATTGCTCATAGACAATACTGCGTCGCGGCCGTTTTCCCTGTCCACCATCTGGCCGCTGCCCGGAACCGATCGGCCCGAGCAGGCGGAAAAAATAAAATCTCTGTCTCGCCTGAAATACGGGCAAGACAGGAATGTGGTGGAAGCGGAGATTACGCGAAGGGCGAAGAGAATATGAAACCTTTACAAAAATGGTTGTTTTAGTTAAGATAAATTAAACAAAAACCTATGACTGACCAAAACAAAAATCCGGATGATGATCTGGCGCTGGATGCGGATAAAAATCAGCCTCCGGCCACTCCGCCGGCCAGTGGAGAAATCATCAGCCTGGCCAAATCAAAAATGGATTTAGCCAAAAAATTATTGAACAACATCAAAGAAAACAGCGAGCGCCTGCTTAAGCTGTTGGACGGCAGTTTAGCCGGCGAGGATGAAGCCGCTATCAGCATCGGCCAGCTGAACGAAGCCGGTTTTTCGCCAAGCGAAGAAGCCTTGGGCGAAGCGCGGGTGATTGAGGGCGTATTTGACGGCGAGAGCATGATCGGGCCGGACGGCAAGCAGTATAGCGTGCCGGCCAACTACGCGTCCAAGTCTAAGCTGGTTGAAGGCGATATTTTAAAACTTACCATCACCGCCAGCGGCACTTTTGTCTATAAGCAAATCGGGCCGATTGAGCGGGCCCGAGTGGTCGGCGCCCTGGAACGCGCGGCCGGCGGCGAATATTTCGCGCTGGCTGAAGGCAAAAAATGGCGGCTCTTAACCGCCAGCGTAACTTATTATAAAGGCGAATCCGGCGACGAGGCAGTAATTCTGGTGCCGAAAAACGGCGAGTCCAAATGGGCGGCGGTGGAGAATATTGTGAGGAAAAGCGAGTAAATTAGTTATATTGTCATTGCGAGCGACTGAAAGGAGCGAAGCAATCTCGGGTTTATTCCGACTAACCAGAGATTGCCGCGTCGCTGGCGCTCCTCGCAATGACATTTTTATTTGCCATTTAATTTAAATGCGTTAATATATATTCATGCCAACATTATACAGAAAATACCGCCCGCAGAACTTTACCGAAGTGGTGGGCCAAAATCACATAAAAATAACTCTGGAGCAGGAAATTAAGACCGGCCAGCTGGCGCACGCTTACCTATTTTGCGGGCCGCGCGCGGTCGGTAAAACCACCTTGGCCAGAGTTTTAGCCAAGGCCGTGAATTGCGAACAGCGGGCGGGCGGCGCGGCCGATCCGTGCAACGCCTGCTCGAGCTGTAAGGAAATAACCGAAGGCCGGGCCTTGGACATTATGGAAATTGACGCGGCCAGCAATACGGGCGTGGATAATGTCCGCGATAATGTGATCGCCAGCGCGCGCGTCGCTCCGGCTAAAGCCAAATATAAAATTTTTATCATTGACGAGGTGCACATGCTGTCAATCTCGGCTTTCAACGCTTTGCTTAAGCTGATTGAAGAGCCGCCGGCCGCGGTGATTTTTATTTTATGCACGACTGAAGTCCATAAAGTTCCGGCCACGATTATTTCGCGCTGCCAGCGCTTTGATTTTAAAAGGATCAGCGTGACTGACGCGGTAAAAAAATTAAGCTACATCATCCAGGCCGAAGGCATTAAGGCGGAGCGCGGGATTTTAGAAACCATCGCCCGCCATGCCGACGGCCATATGCGCGACGCGGAAAGCCTGCTGGGACAGATTATCGCCATTAGCGGCGCGGAGATAACCCAAGCCGAAGCCGAGCTGGTGATTCCGCGCTCGGATTTAAATGAAATTATCAATCTGCTAGGCTTATTGATTAAGAAAGACGCGGCCGGCGCTATCCGGCTTCTTAATCAGGCTATGGATAACGGCCTTGACCTTAAGACGCTGATAAAAAACACGATTGAAATTTTAAGGAAGCTATTGCTGATAAAAATCAATTCCGGCCTGCTAGATAAGCTGTCGCTGGAAATGGGCGAAGCCGTGGAGCTGAAAATCAGCCAGCTGGCCGGCGATTTGACCGCGGAACAGGCGCTTAAGTTTTTGGAAAAATTTATTAAGGCCGGCGCCGAATTAAGAACTGATTTTATTTCGCAGTTATCATTGGAAATGGCGATTGTGGAAATTTGCCTCGCGCCCGCGGCTTTTGGACACTCGGTGTCCCCAAGGACACCGAGTGTCTTAAGTGCGGCCAAGCCCCAGACCGCGACTCCGGGCGCCGTCCAAAATATCAATATAACCAATGAGCAAATTATGGAAAAATGGAACGAGGTCCTGGCCAAAGTTAAGCAGTACAACCATTCGTTATCTTTTATCTTGCGCGTTTGCCAGCCGCGGAACTTAACCGGCAACCAGCTGTGCTTGGCGTTTAAATATAAATTCCATAAAGACCGCGTGAGCGAAGCGGCTATTAAAAACGCCATAGAAAAAGTTTTGCGCGAGGTCTATGGCGCGCAGATTGCGATTGAAGCCGTGGTTGATGAAAATTTAGACGTGGCGCCCAATAAGCTGGTGTCAGACGAGCCGGTTGATTTAAAAAAACCCGCGCCGCCGGAGCCGCCGCCGGGCGAGCAGGGGAATATGATTGATAATCTGCTAAAAACATTCGGCGGGAAAGTGGTGGGTTAATTTTTTATTTTCTACCTGGCTTTAGCCAGAGTTACTTAACGCCGGCTATAGCCGGGCAGAAAAAATAGCCGGGCAGAATTAATGTTTTTTGCGGGATCGTCTAACGGTAGGACACATCCCTCTGGAGGATGTTATCTAGGTTCGAATCCTGGTCCCGCAGCCGGAATTTAAAAGGAGGGAATACATGAAAATATTATTGATCTACCCCCAGTTCACGGACACTTTCTGGAGCTATAAGCACGCTCTGCCTTTTATCAGGAAAAAAGCGGCTTTTCCGCCGCTGGGCCTGATAACCGTGGCGGCCATGCTGCCGCCGGATTGGGAAATCCGCCTGGCGGACCTGAATATCGGACAACTGGCCGACGCTGATTTAGATTGGGCGGAGATGGTGTTTATTAGCGCCATGGCCGCTCAACGGCTATCGGCGCGGCAGGCAATAGCGCGCTGCCGCTCGGCCGGAAAGAAAATTGTGGCCGGCGGCCCGCTATTTATTTCGGAGCACGAAGACTTCCCGGAAGCGGATTATTTTGTGCTTAATGAGGCGGAAATAACTTTGCCGCTTTTTCTGCGGGACCTGGAAAAAGGCCGGCCCGAGCGCGTCTACGCTACCGGCGAATTCGCGAACACGGAGCTAACTCCGATTCCGCGCTGGGATTTATTGGACATGAAGTCTTACGTTTCCATGCCGGTTCAATGGTCGCGCGGCTGTCCTTTTCAGTGTGAATTTTGCGACATAACCAGGCTGTTAGGCCGGCGTCCGCGCGTTAAAACCGCGCCGCAGATGATTGCCGAGCTGGATAGTTTGCGCTCGGCCGGCTGGCATGGCAAGGTCTTTATTGTTGACGACAACTTTATCGGCAATAAAAAACGCCTGATGGCCGAACTTTTGCCGGCGCTGATTGCTTTTCAGAAAAGGATGAACTACCGGATGCCATTTTTTACCGAGGCATCCATTGATTTGGCGCAATTTCCGGAACTGGTTAGCCTGATGGTCGCGGCCGGGTTTGATTCAGTCTTTGTCGGCATTGAGACGCCGGACCAGGCCACTTTGCTGGAGTGCCAGAAGACGCAGAATGTTGGGCGCGACTTGGCGGCTGACGTGGAAACCTTGCAGCGCGCCGGCTTGCAGGTGCAGGCCGGTTTCATTGTCGGCTTTGATTCTGACGATCCGGCGACTATTTTCCAGCGCCAGATTGATTTTATCATGAGAAGCGGAATCATAACTGCCATGGTAGGCATGCTTAGCGCTCCGAATGGCACCAGGCTGTGGGAACGGCTTAAGCTGGCCGGACGGATAACCGGCCGGATGTCAGGCGATAACGTGGACGGCACGACTAATATCGTGCCGCTGATGGGTGTAGAGGTTCTGCGCGCCGGTTACCGCCGCGTTATGGAGTATTTGTATTCGCCGCCTAATTATTACCGCCGAGTACGGATATTTTTAAGGCAATACCAAGCGCCCAGGGTTCGCCAAAGCCTTAAGATTCAGCATGTTTTAGCTTTTTTCCGCGCCTGCTGGCATCTAGGAATGGTCGGACCGGGCGGACGCTGGCAATTTTGGACATTGCTGGCCTGGGCATCAGTCCGGCGGCCGCGCTTATTTCACCTGGCTGTTGAGTCAGCCATCTTCGGTTATCACTTTAGGAAGGTAACCGATTCGCACATTCAATAATTTTCGCGCATCCCGAGGCGGTTCACGAGCCGCCTTTTTTTACCCTTGACTTTCGTTTTTTGTTCGTGTATGATAAAAACATGCATGAAAAGATCAATGAACCGGTAGAGGTTCTGGTAAAATTCAATCAGGCTAAAGTGGAGCCCGCCTTTTTTAAATGGCGGGGGAAAACTTACCGCGTGGAAAAAATAAATTTGGTGCATAAAGAGCGGCTGGGCAATGACAAGATTTACTATTTCAGCGTTTCGGATGAAGTGAATTTTTTTCGCTTGGCTTTTTCCACCAGGGATTTAAGCTGGAGATTGGAGGAGCTGTATTATGAAGGATAAAATTTTTAAATTTTTAATTTTGTAATTTTTAAATAATGCTTAAATTTTTAATGTTTAAAAATTAAAATATTAAAAATTATTGAGTAATAAATGGGATTTTATGCAAAAAATAATATTACATATAGATATGAATTCCTACTTCGCCAGCGTGGAACAGCAGGCCAATCCGTTTTTACGGGGCAAGCCGGTGGGCGTCTGCGCTTATTTATCGCCGCGCGGCTGTATTATCGCTTCATCCCAAGAAGCCAAAGCGCGCGGCATCAAGACCGGCTGTACCGTGGCCGAGGCGCGCCGGCTTGATCCGGCCGTGGTACTCTTAGAAAACGAGCCGGCCAAATATCGTTCTACTACCGAGCGCATTTTCAAGATACTGGCCGAATGCACAGATACGCTGGAGCCGTATAGTATTGACGAAGCGTTTTTAGATTTGCGCGGCTGGGCGAAAAATTTTATGGAAGCGGAAAAAATCGGCCGCGAGCTGGCCGCGCGGATAAAAAATGAAGTAGGCGAGTGGCTAAGTTCATCGGTGGGCGTGTCTTACACAAAGTTTTTGGCCAAATTTGCGTCTGATATCGGGCCAAGGGGCGGTATGCTGGTTATTACGCCGCGCAATCTGGATAGTCTGCTGGCCATTCGTCCGCTGACCGACGCCTGGGGCATCGGCCGGGCCATGGCCGAGCGCTTAAAATTTTTGGGCATAAATAATTTACTGGAACTGAAAAATTATAATGCCGATAAGCTTAAGCGGGTTCTGGGCCGCTGGGGCTATTACTTATGGGCCAACGTCAATGGCCTGGAAATCAGTTCGGTCAGCCGCGGTTCGGCTCCGCCGAAATCAATCGGGCATTCTTATTGCCTGCCGAAAAAAACCGCGGACAAAAAATATTTAAGCTCTCTTCTTTATAAGCTGTGCGAAAAAACCGGCCGGCGCTTGCGCGATTTGAATTTAGAGGCTCAACAGATTAGAATTTACGCTTCTTACATCCATGATGGCGGCATCAGCAAAAGTTTTAAGACAGCGGAAAAAATGTTCACCACCGGAGAAATCGCGCGCGAGGCCCTGGGGTTTTTGGCCAAAGCCGATTTAGCCATGCCCATCAGCATGCTGGCGGTTTCGGTCAGCCGGTTAGTTCCGGTTTCCGGCCAGCTGCCGCTTTTAGAAAATAATTCAGCCAAAAAAGGCTTAAGCCGGGCAATTGATAAGATAAACAATAAATACGGCGAGTACACGGTTATCAGCGGCGCCATGTTCGGTTTGAATGATTTAGCTAAAGATAGGATTGGCTTTAGAAAGACCGTGGGCCTAGCGCAGTTATAATTTCTATCTAAGCGCGTCAAAAAATCTTTTCATAAGGCGATAAAACTGCTTAAAGGAAGTTATCTCATTTAAGGCGCCAATCAATATTTTCGGCCTTAAATAAAATTCCAGGTAAGCCCGGCGCTGTAGATTTTTAATTTCCCTTCTGGTTAAGCCTTCAGGCACGAAGCCGACATCATGCACGAAAAAATGATCATAATCTATGGCGTCCAGACCCTGTTGCTTAAGCTGATCATAGAGTTGCGAACCGGGCAGGGGCATAAAATTATTGAATTGCGCCCGCTGGATATTTAATTCTTTGGCCAATTTTATGGTCTCTAACATTTCGGCTTTGGTTTCGCCCGGAATGCCGAACATAAAAAAACCCGTGACTTTTATGCCGGTCTGCGCCAGCAGGGCGATTTTAGCTTTGATAGTGGCAATGGTCAGATGTTTTTTTGTTAAATCATGGATTCGCTGTGAACCGAATTCAATCCCGACAGACAGTGAATAACAGCCGGATTTTTCCATTAAGCGGAGCATGTCCAAATCCAAGGTATCCAGCCGGACGCCCGACGGGCAGCTCCAGGTTATATTTAATTTTTCTTCCAGCAATTTATGGCAAAATTCGTAGACCAGGCCGCGGTGCAAAGTGAAATTTTCATCTTCTATCAAAAAATCATTGGCGCCGTAAGCCTCTTTAAGCAGTTTGATTTCAGCAATAACATTTTCCGCCGACCTGGCCCGAATTTTTTTAGTCGTGACCGACTTGCCGGAGCAAAAAGTGCACTGCATGGGGCAGCCCCTGGTTATAATAATCGGGGCGGTCGGGAAGCTTTTGAAAAAACCGCCATGCGGCGCTTCAGGATAAGTCCGCGGGTCCATCAGGTCCCAGGCCGGAAAAGGAATTTCGTCCAAATTATCAACTACTTCAATCGGGTTAATTTCTATTTTATCGCGGTTGCGCCAGATCAGATTCGGCACTGACGGGAAATTCGGCCGGGCTTTAATTATTTCTCGCAAAAATGCCGGCAAGCCGATTTCAACTTCGCCGCGAAAAGCAAAATCCGCATCAGGAAAAGTTTTAAGCACGCCGTCGGGGTCGCCGGAGGGATGGGGGCCGCCCAGTATGGCGATGGCGCCAGGCTTAAGCTGTTTAATGATTGCCAGATATTTTTTTACCGGAGTAATATCAAAAGTAAACATCTGGATGCCGATAACGCTAAAATCATTATTTTTTATGTATTCGGAAAAATCCGTAAAACTGAATTTTTCTTTTAGGCAATGAAGAATTTTAACTTCATGCCCGGAGGTTCTTAAAACAGACGCGATGTAACCTAGGCCCAGGCTGGGCATAATCTGATAGCTTCGGTTACGAGGAATTATCAGCAATATTTTCATAGTTTTATTTTAGCATTTTTTGCTATTTAGCCATAGGCGGAAATACCGCTTGACTTTCGTTTTTTGTTCGTGTATAATAATTATAGCTGTGGATAACTATTTTTTAACAATAAAATATATGGCAAAAAATTTAACTAAAAGGCAGCGGCAGATTTTGGATTTTATAATCGGTTTTACCGGCGATAACGGCTACGCGCCGAGTTTAAGGGAAATCGGCGGGCATTTTCATTTATCCAGCCCGGCGACAATTCACGCGCATGTGCAGGCGCTTAAGCAAAAAGGCCTTTTAAAAACTTCATTCAACGAGGCGCGCTCAATTGAAATTGTGCCGGCTAAAGCGGACTGGGCCGCCAGTCTGATTTTGCCCCTGTCCGGCTTAATTACGGCCGGCGAGCCGATTGAAGCCCTGGAAGAACACGAGACGATTGCCGTGCCGGCTGATTTCGTGACCGACAGCGCCAATAGCTATGTTTTAAAAGTTAAAGGCGAGTCAATGGTTGAAGAGGGAATTTTGGACGGCGATTACGTGATTGTGGAGCGCAATCCGTCGCCGCGGAACGGGGATGTGGTCGTGGCCTTATTAGATAACGCCTTTGCCACGCTTAAAAAATTCTACCGCGAGTCAAAGCGCATCCGCCTGCAGCCGGCTAACCGAACCATGAAGCCGATTTACGCGGCCGACCCGCTGATTCAGGGCGTGGTTAGGGGAGTGATTAGAAAATTCGCTTAATCCACAAATCCATCATGGCTACGCCAGATCCCGCGTAGCGGGACAAATCAGCTGCCAATATTACAAATAATAAAAATGCGCCCTTCGGGCGTGTTTTTATTATAAAATTTTGGTAGAATAAGTATATGAGAGAAAAAATAATTTTATGCCTGAAAATTTTAATAATTTTAAGCATCATTGCTTTAACCGCGCTGGTTTATTTCCAACAAGGCGATTTTACTTCTATTGATTTGGGCCGCCATCTGGAATACGGCAAGCTGGCCTTTAGCCAGCCGGAGGTTTTATCTAAAAACGTTTTTTCTTTTACCGAACCGGATTTTCCCAACATTAATCATCATTGGCTGTCAGGCGTGGTATTTTGGTATTTATATTTGATCGGCGGCTTTAAAATTTTGTCGCTACTGAACATCTTGCTGGGCGCTGCGGCTATGCTCTTAGCCTTTAAGCTGGCGGTAAAAAAATCAAATTTTGTTTTAGCCAGCCTGTTGGCTCTGCCGGTAATCTTAATTCTTTCCGAGCGCGTAGATATCAGGCCGGAGATGTATAGTAATTTATTGATAGTTCTAGTTTTTTATCTGCTAGACGATTTCCGCTCCACTAAATCGGCTAAAAATTTAGTTTGGCTGATTCCGATTTTTTTTCTCTGGGTGAATTTGCATATTTATTTTTTTATCGGGTTATTCATGGTCGGTTTGGCTATGCTGGAACAGGCGATTTTGTTTTTCGCTAAGCGTTCCGAACGCAATGAAGCGGTCGGAGCGCTCAAAAAACTTTTTTATTACGGCCTAGGCTCGGCCACGGTTTGTCTGGTTAATCCGCGGTTTATCAAAGGCTTTCTCTTCCCGTTTGCCGTAATGGGCATGTATAATAAATACGCCGATAATTACGAAATCGTTGAAAATAAGTCCCCGTTTTATTTGCAAAATTTAATGATCGATTACAATATATTAATTTTTAAATTTTTACTGCTACTGCTGGCGGCCAGCTTAATTATTTATTCAATAAAGAAATTTAAAAATAACCGCGGCCTGACGTTTGGCGAACGGCTCGCCAAATTAGATTATTTTTATATATTTTCAGCCTTGTTTTTTTCATTTTTTGCCGTAAAATACATCCGTAATTTACCGATTTTCGCGCTGATTGCTCTGCCGATTATGGCCGGTAATTTTTATTACGCCGGCGGCTGGCTGAAAGAAAAAACAAAAAAATACGGCACGCTTGCCCTGTTCGCGGTTTTTTTCACGTCTGCCGCGGTTTTTAGCTGGCTGATATATGATAACCTTAGCGCCGGAAAATTTTTAAATAAAAATTTGGGCTTGGGCGTGAGCGAAAATTCGCTGGCTTCCATAAAATTTTTTAAAGATAATAATTTAAAAGGCCCGATTTTTAATAACTTTGATATCGGCAGCGCCTTGGACTTCTGGCTGTACCCGGGCGAACGCGTTTTTGTTGACAATCGGCCGGACACTTTCAGCCGCGATTTTTTTAAAGAAATTTATATTCCCATGCAAAGCGATCCGGCAAAATGGCAGGAATACAGAGAAAAATATAAAATTAATTTAATTTATTTTACCCATACCGACGGCACGCCTTGGGGCAGACAGTTTTTGGCGAATCGGCTGAAAGATGAAAAGTGGCCGTTAATTTATTTTGACGATTACACGGTGATTATGGTAAAAGATGATGAGAATAATAAAGCGTTGGTGGAAAAATATAAAATTGATAATGGAATATTTTCGTCAAGGCTGAATAATCTGCTGGCCAGCTCGCGCGATAATGAAAAAATGCAATTAGCGGATTTCGCCGCCGCCTATGGCCGAGCTGATTTGGCGGAAAATATTTATTTGGATCTGCTGGCGCGCCGGCCGGCTGACGGCCGGATTTCAGCGGCGCTGGGCTATTTATCTGCCGGCCAGCCGGATAGCAAAAACACGCTGAAATCAATTGAGTATTTAGAAAAGGCCGTGCGCCAAGGGTATGCTCTGCCGGGAATTTATAATCAGCTGGGACTTGATTATTGGAATTTGGCGGATTATGCTGAAGCTGAAAAGATGTGGCGCCAGGCCCTGAAAATTGATAAAAATAATGAACATGCCAAATATTATTTAAAACAGGCGAACGCGCTAGTTAAATAAATATGCTGATAACCAAGCAAGAATTTGAAAAAATCGTGGAGCAGGCCGTAGCCGGCTTGCCGGAAAAATTTAAAAGCAAACTGAATAACGTGGCAATTTTCGCGGAGGATGAGCCGACCGGCGAACAGCTTAATAAAATAAAATTAAGGCGCGGCGATTTGCTGTTCGGCTTGTTTGAAGGCTATGCCCAGGCTAAAAAATTAAACTTTGGGCCGGTTTTGCCGGATCGGATTACGATTTTTAGAAAAGCGATCATCAGCCAATCCGCTAACGCGGCTGAACTCAAGCAAAAAATAATTTCCACGGTTAGGCATGAGATCGCCCATCATCTGGGATCAGACGAGCCGGGCGCGGCCAGAGCTAGCCGCTAGCGCTTGTTTTATCGCGTAAATATGCTAAAATAACCTAATATGAAAAGAATTGTTTGGATTATAATAATTGTTTCACTTTTGGGCGGCGGCGCTTATTTTATTTATGGCAAAAAAAACACTACTTCCAACATTCAAACCGACACGGTTAAAAGGCTGAATTTGGCGCAGACTGTTTTAGCAACCGGACAAGTGGTGAGCAGTACTGATTTGGGCTTGAGCTTCCAGGCCGGCGGGGTAGTAAAATACCTTAAAGTAAAAGAAGGCGATCAGGTTAAGGCCGGCCAAACGCTAGCCGTCCTGGATCAAGACAGTCTGCTGGCCAGTTTGACTTCGGCGCGCGGCGCTTTGGCGCA
>JAUSGE010000010.1 GCA_030649205.1 bacterium | reverse complement strand
CTTTTTGTTTCTTTGCTCGTGCGATTATTGCGGTGGATAAACTCCTGCAATTCATTAGTTTGTTTTTGGCTTAACTTAGGACTTCTCATTCCTTGATTATACCACATTCTAGTCCGATTTTGGAGTGTGATGTCTATATATCTTCCGACATCCTATCATGCGCGCCCTGGTTAGCCGCCATTTCAGACTGAAAATCCTTAACTGACTTGGCCAGACCGTCAACCGATGCAAGCATCTTTTTAACGTCTCCTTTCATTTCCATCATCTCATCTTTAAATTCGTTAAATTCCTCCTTGGTAACCAATTGATTAAATTGTTCCGGAGATAAGGTCATATATTATTATAATATCACAACAAAAAATTATGTCAAAATTTTTTCTGGATCCCTGCCTGCGCAGGGATGACGAAAAAAATTACTTTTTGCTTTCGTACGCCCTGATCGCTTCCACCACTTTGGAATCGGCTTTCAGATCTTCCACGAACAAAACTTGCAACAAATTTATGGACATCTTGTCGGCCGGCCCGTGGATTTCATTGCCCAGTTTTACTAAAGAAAAATTGTCCGCTTCCGGGGTCGCGGCTGGCTGCGCGCCGGAGGTTTGCAGATTGGCGGTCGTGCGCAGATAATAAATATCTTCCAGCACTAAGGTCTGATCGTTGGCGTCGGTCACTTTGCCGAAATAAACCTGGCCGTTGGATAAAAACACAGCCTGATATTTAGTAAAGTCGGCCCAATCGGACAGCCGTCCGAAATTTTTCGTACTGCCGCTGAACAGCCCGTTAAACACGGTCAGCACCAGCATTGCCGCGACTAGAAAAACCACGGCCCACAAAATGGTTTGACGTTTTTCCCGGCTGCCTAGGATCCATTCGGTAAGTTTTTTGAACATAGGAAGTCAAATGTCATTGCGAGCGACCGGAGGGAGCGAAGCAATCTCACGGACATCGGCTTTTTATCAAAACTCGCCATTCGTAAGATTGCTTCGTCACCTGATTACAGGCTCCTCGCAATGACAGTGTTAATTTAATTCTTTTATTTTCTTTTCCACTTCACTATTCCCCGGATTTAATTCTAACACTTTTTCATAATATTTCACAGCCTGCTTATTTTGCCCTTTAGCCTCGTAAGCTATGCCCAAACTGTACAAACTATTGGCATGGCTGGGAGCCAGGCTTAAAACCAGATTAAACCGGCCAATGGCTTTGTCAATCTCGCCGTGATTATAATAATACCGGCCCAGCTCATAATAGACTTCCGCGTCCGTAACCTGTCCGGACAGCTCGCTTAACAGCTTAAAGCCCAAGCCATCTTTTTTTTCTTGCAGATAATTTTTGGCCAGGCCGAATTTGCCGTCCAGGTAATCCGGCTTAAGCTCCAGACTTTTAATAAAGTATTTTTCCGCGCCGGCCGGGTCATTGTCGTTCGCGTAAGCTTTGGCCAGCTCCGCGGCTAGCACCGGATTAGCGGGTTCAAGCGCGAGCGCCTGGCTGAAAGATTTAACCGCCCAAGGCTCGGAGCCGGAAGCCAGCGGCTTGATATCGCGATAAATCATGCCTAAGGTTTCCCAAGCTAAAACCGAATAGCCGGCCGCGGCCGCGGCTCGCTTGGCCGTTTCAATAGCCGCGGTAAGATTAGACTGCAGGAAATTATTATCTCTGGCCGCGGCCGGCTTAAGCGCTTCCAGCCTGGCCCGGTTTAAATAAAGTTTGGCCAGGCTGACGCCATAATTATAGCGGCTGGAATTTAATTTTCCGGCCGTAGCCAGGCTGGCTTCGCGGTTTTGGCCGCTGGCCGCCACAATGTCAGCGGCGAAAAACTTAATTTCAAAGGCGGCCAGCGCCAGCCAGAGAGCGCCGGCTAAAAACACCGCCAGCCGGACAATTTTGGACACTCGGTGTCCACTGGACACCGAGTGTCCAAAATTAATAATTTTTTCTTTAAACATGGCCGGTTGGACAATCTGCCAGTAGGCCATGAGCAGGCCTAAAAAAAACCAGAAAGTAAAATTTAAAACCGTGGTGGCGAGAAAAAATATTTGTGAAAAAAATGACAAAACAAAAACCGTAAATAAAACAACAGCCAAACCATCGCCCGCGCCGGCCTCACTGATTAATCTAATATTAAGATAGATCATTAAGCTGATAATCAGCAAGTAGCTTAATCCGGCCAGCAGTCCGGCCGTTGCCAGCAGTTCCAACAGCTGTGAACCGCTTTTATCAAATCTAATTTGCCAGAAAGCGCCGGCGTTGGCGCTCGCCGGACGGTATAATGAATAGCTGTAAGCAAACGTGCCCGGACCGCTGCCCAGAGCCGGGTGGGCCGCGAGCGCCGACCGGCTCACGGCCAAACTTTGCCTATAATCCAGTACTGCTTCCCGAGGCAATGTAAGGCCTAAAATCGTCCGGGCCGGTTTTAAGCTGATCAGCGCTAAAGCAATCAGTATTACAGCCAGCGCGGCGCTGAAAAAATAGCGCTCGGTTTTTTTAAAAAATCCGCCCAGCAAAAAACCGATCGCCGCGGCCGACATCAGCGCTAAAAAAATTCCTAGGCTCGCGAGCGAACCGCCGGCTGAATTAAACGAAGCCGAAGAAAAAACGCTTAACGGATCGCCGATAAAATACCTGATAGCGCCGAACATGGCCATCAGCGAAAGCGCGGCCGCCGCGGCCGCGGAATAAAAAAATAATTTTACCAAACCGATAATTTTTTCCCGGCTGTCGGCCAGGCCGGTATTAATGATTAAAAAATAAAAAATCACTAAGCTGGCGAGGCCCAGCCAGGCATCGGAGAATCGGCCAAAATAGCCGAAAAAGGAAGAATAACGATCCAAACTGAAAATTGAAGAGATCAGCGTCAGCGCCAAAAAAATCAACGCCGGAAAATTCAAAGGATTTGTTTTAATTTTCACCTGTGTCCCGACCGCCTGCTTTATGAGCCAAAGGAATAACGCGGCAGGCATGGCCAGCCAAAGTAAAAACTGCTTGTTAAATTCAAAATATTCGCTGGTCCAGGGTAAAAAAAACAAAGGCAACAGTCCGATGGAGCCCTTTATAATGATGCTAATTGCTTTGTCCAGTTTAACGATAAATTTGTCTTGCATCACATCTAATGTAAAAAGTAAATCTCAAAATTTAGCCTGCCTGCCGGCAGGCAGGAATGACAAGGCAAAGTTTAAAATATTCAATATCCAATATTCATTCAATAATCAATAAATTAATACTCAATTGATTATTTAAGCATTAAAATATTGATTGGATATTGGGCGTTGAATATTGATTATTAAATTCAATTTTTAACTTTGATTTTTCAATTTTAAATTTTCTTTCCCTTCTCTTCCTCCAAAAATATCTTTGGCAACAACCGAGATGGCCGTGGTTACCGGGATGGACAGCACCGCGCCGATGACGCCAGCCAGCTTAAAACCGGCCAGCATGGCCATAATGCTGACTACCGGATTTAAGCCCACGGCCTTCCTCATAATTTGCGGATAAAGATAATTGTCTTCAATAAAGTGAAAAATTAAAAATATTATTAAAGTGGAAACCGCTAGCAGGGGCGACTGGGTAAAAGCGATAAACAACGCTGGTATGGCGCCCAAAATCGCGCCCATGAACGGGATGAAGGATAATAAGCCAACCATCAGCGCCAAAATCAAGGCATAATTTACCCCTAAAACTTTCAATCCCAGATAAGCCATGGCTGCCAAAGTTAGGGACAAGATCAGCGTGCCTCTTAGCCAATAGCCTAACTTTATTTGGATGCGATTAATTAGGTTCATTAAATAAGGCTGATGCTTGGCCGGAGCGATTGACCAAACTATTTTTTTCATGGCGCTTTCCTCAACCACCATGTAAAAAGTCAGCACCAAGACTAAAATGGAAGAAAAAATGCCGCCGAAAATATTGAATAAAGTGAAAACGACTCCGGAAGCCGTGCTTTGCAAATAACCGGAAATTAAGCCCAGTGTTCCCTGCAGCTGATCTAAGATCCTGTGCTTTTCAGAAAAATTCTTCAAAGCATTGTATTTGGACACGATAGAATTAAAATAATCCGGCAGATTGCTGGAAATGTCATTAACCTCCTTAATAATCGGCGGCAGGATCAGGTATAAAACCAAGGCCACTATGGCAAAAGCGGTCAAATAGATTAATAAAACACTAAGGGTGCGGGGAATTTTTCTTTGCTTAAGCCAATCCACCGACGGATCCAAGGCGCTGGAAAAAACCAAGGCCACAAAAAATAAAATTAAAACATCCTTGATTAAAAACATTAAATAAAGCAAAGCGAAAATCGCGATCACTTTTAAAATCGTGGCGCTGGTGATATTAATATTGATTGGCCGTTGGTTTAGTTCCATCTGCCTATATTATAAAACATCGCGGCGGTTTAAGCAAACAAAAATAAAAAATCCCCCTTCCAAAGGGGGATTAAGGGGGGGTTTATTTTTTCATCTCCAGTATCTTAACCTTCTCTTCCAGTTCGGCCACTCTCTTTTTTAAAATTATGAAATCATTATTAACCGCCAAAACATCGTCGTTAGCGGCCTTGCCAATGCGGTCAATCTTTTCTTCCAGGCGCTTGATATCCAGTCTGACTGAATATAATTCAGCCTTAAGTTCAACAATTTCAGCTTTAAGTTCGCTGAACTTTTCTTCAAATTTAGCTTCTTGCTTATCAAACCGGCCGTCAATATAATCCTTTTGTTCCTGAAAGCCTTGATTAACAATAATAGCAAAGTCTTCAAAACCTTTACCCACGATGTCTTTTATTTGTTGCAGGTCGTTTTGCTCAAGCATAATATAAATTTATTAATTCACCCCGACTTTTTTCTCTATTTTTTCCACGCGTTTTTGCAACTCCACCAGCTCAAAACGATAAGCCACATTGTCAAGGCGAAGTTTAATCGCTTCTTGACCCTGCTCCAATGTATCCATTCTTTGGCTGACCTTCCTAAATTCTTTGGTAACTCCGTCAAAGCCTTGTTTAACCATGACGGCTAAATCGTTAATAGTAATTTTTTTGTCAGCCATAAAAAAATTTCATTTTAACCTGCGCGTATTATCACTATAATCTTTAAGCTTAAGCCTGTCAACTTCCCGCGCTACCTCGTCATTCCTGCGGCCTTTAGTCCTCGCGAAAGCGGGGAAGGAATCCAGAACCATGCTTGGCTCCATAGTTGCGAAGCACTATGGAGCCTATTTGTTATTCGCCATCACTTTTCTTCAATAAAAAAAGGTTCCAGTAGTACAAACGCTGAAACCTTCTGTTATCCGTCATTCCTGCACCCCCGTCATTCCTGCGAAAGCAGGAATCCATTTCCTTATTAAAATAAAATTTTAATATCATTTTCCTCTCTGAAACCACGATTTTTAAATCATGAGTTCGGAAAGGCGTAAAATTTTATTCATCCAATTCATTGACTTTTAATTTCTGTTTTGCTATAATTTATCTATAATAAAAATATAAACTTATGGCTTGCCACATTCAATTTGCAAGTGCAACCCTGTGGATAAAATTTATAGATATTTGATTCATAATTTTGAATTTAATTTGTTCATTTCCAGTTCAAACGCCTCGTTTGGCGTTCGGTAGTCTAAAAGTTTGACCG
>JAUSGE010000023.1 GCA_030649205.1 bacterium | reverse complement strand
TATTTATTAACAGCTTAAATCTATCAATATTAGCATATTTTTTAGATGTTTTTATTCCAATATCCAGCTCCCACATTCTCCTTTTATATTTTTTCATATTTTGCACTCCATAGTGTCAACTGTAACATGGACGAGTGCACCATATGGACACCGAGTGTCTTTTTGTTGTAGAATGATAATATTATGATCTCGTATATAAAAGGGAAAATTATTCATAAAGGCGCGGGTTTCGCGGTGGCGGAAGTAAATAGCATCGGCTACCAAATTTTTGTTTCGCCTTTATTTTACGCCGACCTGCCGCTTGGTTTGGAAGTTGAATTTTATACTCATCAATACGTGCGCGAAGACGCTTTGAATTTGTTCGGCTTTAAAAGCTTGGCCGAGCTGGAATTGTTTGAGCTGCTGCTGTCCGTTTCCGGCATCGGCCCGCGATCGGCATTAGGAGTTTTATCAATCGCCGGCGCGGCTGATATCAAGGAGTCAATTGCCAGAGGCGATCCGGCTTTGCTGACTAAGGTGTCGGGCATCGGGCGTAAGACCGCGGAACGGGTGGTTTTGGAATTGCGCGAGAAGATTGGCAAACTTGTCGGCGGAGATGGAAAAACCGCCGGCAGCCAGCTGGGCTCAAGCGATGAAATTGACGCGCTGATGGCCTTGGGCTATTCTTTGGCGCAGGCGCGGGAGGCGCTGAATGGCGTGGATAATAAGTTAACCGACAGCGGCGAAAGGATCAGGCAGGCGCTGAAGAGGCTGGGGAAATAATTTCTTATTATTTTTCCCGGCTTCAGCCGGAGTTAAAAAGCGGAGTGGATTAATTTTTAAAATAGAACAAAGTAACTCCGACTGAAGTCGGGTAGAAAGTAGAATAAAATGCGAATATTAAATATCACGGATAAAAAACAGCTGAATGATTTCGCGGGCGCTCTGGAGCACGCCCAGTTTTTGCAATCCTGGCAATGGGGGGAGTTTCAACAACAAGTCAGCGGCCAAGTGTGGCGCGTCGGCGTTGAAGCTGGCGGCCGGCTGATCGCGTCAGCCAAGCTGGTAAAAAAACAGCTGCCCATGGGCAAGAGCTATTTTTACTGCGGCCGAGGACCAATAGTTAATTTTCAATTTTCAATTTTCAATTTTCAATTAAATCAAGAAGAAAAAAATAAAAAACAAGCAGAGATATTAAATTTTTTGTTTGAGGAAATAAAAAAATTGGCCGGACGCGAAGGGGTAATGTTTCTACGGTTTGAGCCGGTTTTCAACTTTGAATTTTCAGCTTTGAACTTTCAACTTTCCAAAACAATTGACGTTCAGCCAAGTAAAACCTTGATATTAGACTTAACTAAATCCGAGGATGAGCTGCTCGCCGCCATGCATCAGAAAACCAGATATAATATTCGCTTGGCGGAAAAGAAAGACGTAAAAATTGTGGAAGCGGGAGCGGAACGATTTGAAGAATTTTGGCAGCTCTTAACCGCCACCGGCGACCGCGATGAATTTAACCTGCATGGCCGCGGTTATTATCAGGCGATGTTAAAAATGGACAAGAATTTTGTAAAATTATTTTTTGCCGAATACCAAGGCAAACCTTTGGCTTGCAGTCTGGTAATTTTTTTCCACGACACGGCGACCTATGTCCACGGCGGCTCGTCTAATGAAAATCGGGAGCTGATGGCGCCATACGCCTTGCAATGGCAGACTATAAAACTGGCTAAACGGCTGGGGCATAAATTTTATGACTTTCACGGCATTGACGAGGTAAAATGGCCGGGCGTGACGCGCTTTAAGCTGGGTTTTTCCGGCCAAGCCGTAAATTACCCCGGAACTTTTGACCTGATTTTTGATTCGAGCTGGTATAGTATTTATAAAATGGTGAGGAAGGTTAGGAGAACGTTTTAGGAAAAATTTGGCTTAGTGATTTATGGACAAACTATTGCGTATCATAAAAAAATACATCCCCGCCAAACTCTTCGCCGCTCTCCAGCCGGTCTACCACTATTTGCTGGCCGCCGCCGCCGCGGCGCGTTATGGCTGGCCAAGCGAAAAATTGATTGTCATCGGCGTAACCGGCACGACGGGTAAAACCACCAGTACCTATTTAATGGCAAAAATGCTTAATTCGGCCGGTCTAAAAACCGGTTTTACCTCCACGGCCATGTTTTCCGATGGTAAAAATGAATGGCTGAATGACAAAAAAATGACCATGATGGGGAGATTTTTTACGCAAGGCATACTGAAAAAAATGGTAAAAAACCATTGCCAATACGCTATTGTGGAAGCAACTTCGCAAGGCGTGGAGCAATTCCGCCATCGTTTCATTAACTATGATATTCTGATTTTTACCGGTTTGTATCCCGAGCACCTTGAAGCGCACGGCAGTTTTGCCAAATACAAGCAAGCCAAGGGCAAGCTGTTCGCGCATCTGAAAAATTGCAAAACAAAATACGCGGATGATAAAAAAAGAGTGGTTAAGGCCGAGAGCGGACTGAAAAAAATTGAAGCCAATCGGGTAAAAAAAATTATTATTGCCAATGGCGATGATGAAGCGGCCGGCTATTTTTTGGAATTTTGGGCTGAAGAAAAAATTAGTTATAAAGCCAAAAGTCATCCGTCGGCTGGCGGATCAAAAGTCAAGAATAATGCTGTTGAATATGGCAGTATAAAATCCAATAAAGGCGGCGTAGAATTTACGGTTAATGGTAAAACTAAAATAAATTTAAAACAACTGGGCGAGTATAACGCCGCTAACGCCATGACCGCGGTTTGCCTCGGGCTTAGCCAGGGTTTGGCTTTGGAAAAGATCAAAGCCGGCTTGGAAAAAGTCAAGGGCATTCCGGGCCGAATGGAAATAATTAAAAACACGGCGCCGGGCTTTACCGTGATAGTTGACTACGCTTTTGAACCAGAAGCTTTAAAAAAAATATATGAGACTGTTTTAAAACTGGAATATAATAAAATTATCCACGTTTTAGGGTCAACGGGCGGCGGCCGCGACGCGGCGCGCCGGCCTAAGCTCGGGGCGCTGGCCGGCCAGAACGCCGAGGCGGTAATTATCACTAACGAAGACCCGTACGATGACGACCCGAAATTGATCATTGGCCAGGTGGCGGCCGGCGCGGCCAATGCCGGCAAAGTGGAAAATGAAAATTTATTTAAAATTGAAGACCGGCGCGAAGCTATTAGCAAAGCCTTGTCCCTGGCGGGCGAGAATGATCTTGTGCTAGTCACGGGCAAGGGCTGTGAGCAGGCGATCTGCGCGGCTGACGGAGTGAAAATTCCTTGGGATGACAGGCAAGTGGTTAGAGAGGAATTAGAATTGTTGACGAGAAATATTTAATGTTTTATAATAATGTTATGTTAAGCATAGGCGAACAAGTTAAACACTGGACCGATAGTGCCGAGAGAGATTGTGCAACGATGAAAGTGCTTTTAAATTCAAGGAGATATCCGGAAAGTTTATTCTTCGGGCATATTGTCTTGGAAAAGATGTTAAAAGCTTTTGTGATTTTAGCGACCAAAGAACAGCCGCCTAAAATACATGATCTTTCCTATTTGACAAAGTTGGCCGACTTGGGTCTGGATAAAAATACCCTGAATTATTTTGAACTTGTAAATAAATTTAACATCCGTGCCAGATATGATGATTATAAAAAAGCTTTTTATAAGTCTTGCACAAAAGGGTATGCTGAAGAACATGTCCAAAAAATAACTAAAATATATAAAGAACTATGTCAAAAAATAAAGCAAAAAAAATAGTTGAAAAATACGCCGAGAAGTTAAAAGAAAATAAAATTCCTTTTTCCGGAATATATTTATTCGGTTCTTCCGCCAAAGGTGAAGCGAAAAAATGGAGCGATATTGATGTCGCTATTTTTTCCAAGAGAAAAGAAACTGATCAGTTCATAATTGAAGTAGGCAGTATCAGAAGAGAAGTTGATTTACGAATAGAACCGCATATTTTTTCCGAAAAAGATTTGAAGACAATTGCCACGCCCTTTGTTGAAGAAATTTTAAAAACGGGGATTAGGGTTGCTTAAAAAATATGATAAAACCAATTTTTGTACGAGAGAGAGAGAGAGAGTAAAAACTCGTCAGCTTTTTTATTTATGTAAAACGTTGTTTTTAGGCAGCGTTTTTTTATTTTATGAAAAAAGCGAGAAAATTTTATAAGCGGCAGGTTAAAATTATCAGGCTTTATTTTAAGCGCCACAGGGAAAGCGCTATTTCAATAACGCTGGTAATTTTAATAAGTTTTTTGGCTTGGGGCACATCCATGGTGCGCGCCGGTTCGCTAACGCCTCCGGGCGCGCCAGCGGCCAGCGGCTATACTTTGGGCGATATTTACGTCCGTTTAACCACTAATGCTTCGGCCGTGGCCGGCAACCATGATTTAGCGACTACCACCTCGCCGGCCGGTACTTTCTATACATTAACGCAGATTTACGATGCTATTCCCGCGATTACCGCCAATACCGTGAAGCTGGGAACTTCTTATCTCGGCGTGGCCGGTTCGCTTATACCTTCCGGCGGTACGGCGACGACCAGCGATGTGCTGTTAGGCAAAACTTATTTTGGCGCCGATCAGGCGGACTGGATTTTAGCGACCGGCGCGTATAATGCCTCTAATTTAACCGCCGGCACGGTTAAAAGCGGCGTGGCTTTTGGCGCGGGGTTAACCGGCGACTATCCTTCAGCGGCTTTTCCTTTATCCGGTGATACGGGCGCGACCGACGCGACCGCGGCTGAAATTTGCAATACTAACGAAGCTTGGACCAAAGCAGGGGCATTACTAACCGGTTCGCTTAATCCGACCGCGGCGACTATTTTATCCGGCACGACTATTTGCGGCGTAGCCGGCACGGCGGTCGCCAATCCAACGTTCGGCGATAATGACGCGGCTAAAGTCTTGACCACGGCCGGCAATGCCGGAACTTTTAACGCGGCTAATTTAACCGCGGCTAACGTCCGAAACGGCATTGCTTTCGGCGTAGGCTTAACCGGAACTTTTTCCGGCAATTTGGCTTATGGCGACGATAGCGCGGCCAATGTTCTGACCATCGCGGCCACGCCCGGAACTTTTAATGTTGCTAATCTGGCCAATAATTTAATCAAGCAAGGCACAACCTGGGGCGTGAGTTTAGGCTCAACCGGCACGCTTACGCCGGACGGCGGAACGGCCGCGGCCGCGGATTTATTCAACGCTAAAACCGCCAATTTAACCGCGGACTGGGATCTGGATACCGGAACTTTAAATTTGGCCTGCAACACCGCGGCTTTTAACGGCGCGGGCAATTTGGTGGCCGACGGCTATGACGGCGCGGGCAACGGAACTAACAGATGGTGCATGGGAACGAGTACGGCCAGCGCCATTGCCGGCGATATCGCTTTATACAAAAGCGCCTGGGTGAACGGCTTGGAAATTAACGGAACATTTGCTTCGTCAACCAAAATCGCCGCGCTGGAAGGCGAAGAAGTTACGCCGGACGCCGGCGGCTGGCTGTCTAAAGTTACAGTGGCGATAACCAATCTAATCGCTGGCGTGATTAAATCCGGCGAAACCGTGGGCGGAGTAGCCGGCACCCTTTTGCCTGAAGGCGGCACGGCTACGGCCGCGGACGTGGCCAGCGGCAAAACATTTTTCGGCTCAACACAGGCTAATTGGACTTTACAGACCGGCGCTTACGACCCTTGGACCAATCAAAAAAATCAGACCAAGGATGACTGGGTAAACTCGGGCGGCACAACCGGCGAATACACGGGCGAAGAAGCAACTTGGAGCGCGGTTTCAGGCTCGCCCTTTGCCGGCTATGACGGGATTGATTACACAATTGACAGCAACATTGTTGATTTAAAAAGCGGCATTATAACGCAAGATACAAGAACTGGCCTTTGGTGGAGCGATATAATGGCTTTGGGCGCGACCGCCACCACAACGACTAATATTTTTACTTTAACCGCCGATGGCTCGCGGCCCACGGGCGGCAACGCTATCGGTTTTTGCGACGCGCTCAATTCGGCTAATTTCGCCAGCCATAATGATTGGTATTTGCCCACACAAAAAGAATTACAGCAGGCTTATATAGACGGCTCGGCCAATAATCTGCCTAATCCCGGCTACACCTTCTGGTCGTCCACGGAGACCTATCTTACCACGGCTACCGCTTGGTTCGTGAACTTGCCCAACGGCCCCACGTTCAGCAGCCCCAAGACTACCAGCTACTATGTCCGTTGCGTCCGCAGGTAATTTTATTATTTTATTATTTTGATAATTTTTTCGGTTTATTTTAGAAAATAAAAATCGCCGATATTTTCTATGGCCAGATATCAGCATTTACCGATTTTTCAGGCAATTTATAATTTGAGCTTGGAAATTCACCAAAGAGTCAATGATTTTCCCCGGACGCATAAGCATTCCATCGGCGAAAAACTTAAAAAAATCGCCTATGATTTGATGGAACTGATCATTGAAGCCAATTCGGCCAAAGAAAAAACGGAATTTTTGCGGCGGTCGGAAGTGGTTCTAGAGAAACTGAAAATTTATATCCGCTTATGCTATGATTTGAAAATATTGGGAATAAAAGGGTTTGAATATTTATGCCGTACGACTGATGATATCGGACGGCAAATAAACAAATGGAAAGAGTGGTCCGTAAAACAGGCCAAAATAACCACCTGAAAGAGCCGGAGTTTTAATGCTAACGCGGCATTAAAAGAGAGCTGAAATTTTTATTACGATCCATCCGGTTATGTTCATAACCATAAAAGATAAGCGGCTATACCGAACTACGGCGAGGATTGGCCGCCGCAAAAAGCGATGGATAATAGCGCGGCCGGCTACAACTTCTGGTCGTCCACGGAGAACTATAATAACACGGCTAACGCTTGGAACGTGAACTTGAACAACGGCAACACGAACAACAACACCAAGACTAACAGCAACTATGTCCGTTGCGTCCGCAGGCAATCAAAATTTCAGTTCGTTTGCTTAAAAAGCATTATCGGCTCTTTCGGGAGGTTATTCAATCGTTAGACCAGATAAAATAGGAGCAGTCTTTATCGGCCGGCAGAAGATAAATTTTTAAAATCACGAAATGTTTTTCATAAAGATGCCGGCGCAGGCGAAAAGTATCGGCGTGTATGAACTGGCCGTAATAAGAGTTAATAGTAGCGAGAATTTTCAGGAATTCGCCGCATAATTCCGGCGACCAAAGGCGGATCGGATGGATTAGGTCCCGCGATCTAAGACGCTGATTAAACAGCCAAAGCTTATTTTTCAGCTTTCTGACCGTGCGGTTGCGAATCAGAGTATGGCGCGGGAAGACGATAAAGCCGACGAAATTAATGCCCTGATCGACCGGCCGCAGAACGGTTTTAAGGGGATGAAAAGACAGTTGCAATTTTTCTTTAAGAAATTCGTCCATCTGCCCGCGCCAGATTTTAAGCTGTTCGGGATTGTCATGGAGAATCAGCACATCATCAACGTAGCGGGAAAAGTATTTTATTTTTAGCCGATGCTTGGCGAATTGGTCAAGCTCGTTTAAGTAGATATTGGCGAAAAATTGGCTGGTCAGATTGCCGATGGGCAGGCCCTGATCGGCCGGCACTTTAAAAAGAGTTTTATGGGCGGGGATTAATTTATAAAGTCCGGGGTCGCCTTTATGATGAAAATTTTTTGTCGGGTCATGAAAAATAATCTGTTCGGCCAGCCAAAGCAAATC
Organism: bacterium; assembly: GCA_030649205.1. Classification (GTDB taxonomy): domain Bacteria; phylum Patescibacteriota; class Patescibacteriia; order Patescibacteriales; family GWC2-42-12; genus JAUSGE01. The sequence continues at coordinate 13,579 of JAUSGE010000023.1, read as the reverse complement.
CGGACTTTTCACGCGCTTGGCGATTAAGGCAAATAAGATTTTTTTATTAAGCGACATAAAAAAACCGGCGATGTCCAGCTGGAGGTAATAGGCCGGTCGCGAATAATCGCGGCTCGCCTGGCGGATAAATTTTTTAAGATAGCGGATGGCGGCGTGCGCGCCTTTCTGCCGGCGGCAGGCATAAGAATGGTGGATGAATATTTTTTCCCAAACCGGTTCAAGGCGGCCGACCAGCAAATGATGCACGACGCGGTCGCGAAAATCGGCGGCAAAAATTTCGCGCGGCTTAGGCTCAGTAACGACAAAGCAGATGGAACGGCCCGGATGAAAGGTCTTATTTGTTAATTCGCGCTCCAATTCCAAAAGGCCTCTTTCAAGATTAAGTTCAAACTTTGCCGCGTTAATGGTTTTTCTTTTGCGCCGCCGGCATTGGCGGTAAGCTCGTAAGAGATTAGGAAATGAGAAGAGGTCTAATTTACTCTCTCTCTCTCTCTCTCTCTCTTATCATTTGATTCATATAAATTTATTTTATCATAAAGCGTAAGAAATCGGCAAAATGATCGGCGGCTGGGGGAAATGGGCGGAATAGTCTAATATTGTATGATAGAGTAGCAATATTTGACTATATTTTGATATTATGATAGTCTATATTCATGTATATACCTAGATTTCCTAAAATTGAAGCTAAAATAGAGGCCGGAAAGGTTTTGGTTATTTATGGCGCGAGGCAGGTTGGAAAATCGTTTTTGGTTAATAAATATTTGGAAAAAGCCGCTTTAGAAACCCCTGCCTTAAGACGGCTGTTCTTTAACGGCGAAGACGTAAACACGCAGGCCATTTTTTCCTCAATGAGCCTTAAAACGCTTGATGAAGCGATTGGCGACGCTGAGCTAATGGTTTTAGATGAAGCGCAGGTCGTAAGAAACGTCGGTATTTCCCTTAAACTGCTTACTGATACGAAACCTCGCCTTAAAATCATAGTTACCGGCTCGTCATCGTTTGAACTTTCAGGGCAGATAGGCGAGCCTCTGGTTGGCAGAATGAATGTCATCAATCTTCTGCCGCTATGGGAAAAGGAAATAAAAGATGCCGGACTGCTGGACTACGTGACAGGATTTGATTTCGCTTTGCGCTTCGGGCGCTATCCGGCGGTATTTTTAGAGCCGGTTGTTGAAAAAAAGAAAGAAATTTTAACCAATATCGTCAATAGCTACCTTTTAAAAGATATCCTGGCGTTTGAAAAAGTCAAAAATTCTAAATTAATCCTTGATTTGTTGAAATTACTGGCTTATCAAATCGGCAATGAAGTTTCCACCAATGAAATAGCCAATAAACTTTCCATTAGCAGAAATACCGTCAACCGGTATTTGAATTTGCTTGAACAGAACTTTATTATTCTTTCACTCGGCTCTTTCGCCAAGAATCTTCGCAATGAAATCCGCAAAAAGGAAAAATATTATTTTTATGATTTGGGCATCCGCAACGCTTTGATTGAAAATTTTGATACGATTGACGGCAGGGGCGACAACGGCGCTCTTTTTGAGAATTTTTTGATTGTGGAAAGACGAAAACGCAACGCCTATACCGATCCGTATAAATCCGTCTATTTTTGGCGCAAGCTATCCGGCGCGGAAGTTGACTTCGTTGAAACATATAGTAACCGTATAGACGGCTATGAGTTCTCGTTAAAAGAAAAAGCTAGCAATAAATCAAAGATATCCTGGTTAGAAAATTATAATAACGCCACCTGGAAAAATATTCATAAGGATAATTATAAAGATTTTATAATATGATTATTGACCTGGAGAAAACGGGCCGAGGGAAAAATACGCAAAAATTTAATTTAAAAATTTTGATTATTTGTATTTTAGCGGCATTAGCGCCTGCCGGTTTTGTTTTGGCTTCTGTCACCGACGGGACGATTGACGCGTCCAATAAATACGCCTGGTCGGAAAACGCGGGCTGGATTGATTTCGCGCCGGCTAATGGCGGCGTCCGAGTTACTGATTCCGGGCTTTCCGGCTACGCCTTCGGCGAAAATATCGGCTGGATCAATCTGGGCAGCATAACCAATGACGGCAATGGCAATTTAACCGGTTATGCCTGGAGCGAAAACGCGGGCTGGATTGATTTCGCTCCGCCGGCCGCCGGAGTAATTATTAATTCTGCCGGCCAATTTACCGGCCGGGCTTACGGGGAAAATATCGGCTGGCTGAATTTTGACAGTGATTATAAGGTGCAAACCGACTGGCGGCCGCGTTCGGCCCGGCCCGAGTGCAATAACGCGCTGGACGATGACAGCGACGGCAAGATTGATTATCCGGCTGATCCGGGCTGTTCGTCTTTAGATGATAATAGCGAGGTTGATAACCCGGGCGCGGTTGTGCCCTTCTTTTTAAGCGTCGTTTCGTCCGCGCCGGTTGAAAAAATTCAAGAGATAGCCGCCGAATTACCGGAAAAAATTGAAGAAATAAAAAATAATACAGTTGAATTAATAAAACCTTTAGTTGAAACGCCGGTAAAAGAAATTAAAAAAACCGTTGATAAGATTGCCGGAACGTTTAAGTCCGAAGCTAAAAAAATCGCGGAGCCGTTTAAGTCCGATGCTAAAAAAATCGCGCGGGAAAATAAACAAGCCGAGGAAATAAAAAAGGCCGTGCCGCCGCAGGCGCCCGAAGTTTTAAAAGGCGGCTGGCCGCTGATTCCCGAGGGACCGGTCAATAATTTCGCCTTAACGCCCTTAACCAAAGACTTAAGTTTGCTGTTGAATAAATTTCCCGAACTGGAAAAAGCCTTTGTTGATTTAGGCGTTAATAAAATAGACGATCTGGCAAAGCTGGAAGGCGTAAAATTAATTTTACCAGGTTTGACCGAGGCACTGGGACTGAACGGCAGTACCACGGCCAACGGCGGGATTGTTTTAAGCGGCGGTATCCCTTTAAACAGCTTGCCGCCGGCGGCCAAAGAAAAAATTCCCACAGACATAGTTTTTGCCAAAAGCGCCGGACAGCTGATTGATTTTAAGATGGAGCTGACAGTGGCCAAAACCGGCGAAACGCAAAGTAAAATCAATGTTACTTCCGGCCGATCTTTTAGCCTGCTGGTCAAGCCGGAAAGCCAGGCTAAAAGCGTTAAGGGTTTAATAATTTTTAAAGATAAGGCGGCGCGGCTTGATGCGGCGGAAACCTTGGCGGGCGCGTTAAGAGATTTGGCTATTAAACCGGCCTTGGCCGAGACCGAAACCAGACTGGTGCTGGCCGAATTTAATTATAACGACGATGATCATGACGGCATCTGGACGGCCGACGTGCAGGCGCCGGCGGCGATCGGCAATTATGAAATTATCACTAAAATTGATTATGCGGACGATAAAATAAAAGCCAAAGAAATCAAGTTAATAACCGTGGTTGATCCTGAAGGCTATATTTACCGGAAAAGCGGCGAGAACGAGACCAGGCTGTCCGGAGCGGTAGTTTCTATTTTTTGGCAAAATCCGCAAACTAATAATTTTGAGCTGTGGCCGGCCGGACAATATCAGCAAGCCAATCCGCAGACCACGGACATTACCGGACGCTATTCGTTCTTAGTGCCGCCGGGCGAGTATTATCTTAAGGTTGAGCTGGATGGCTACGCGCCTTATCAGGGTGAAAAGTTCACGGTTAAAGAAGGCAATAGCGTGCATGCTAATATTGAATTAAAGACGGAATTTTTGAATTGGAACATAATTGACTGGAAAATAATATTTATGTTAGCTCTGGCGGCGCTGGTGGCGTATAATTTTTACAGAGACAGAAAGAGAAATAAAAATTAAAATGAAGTGGATTCCCGCTTTCGCGGGAATGACAGAAATTTTTATGAAGACAAAAATTATTTTAGCGGTTATTATTTTGGCTCTGGCGGCCGGCAATATTATTTTTGCCGCCAGCTATTTTTTCGCGGCCAAAAATCTGGCGCAAGCTCAAGCCGCTAACTCCGACAAGCAAAAAAATCAGAAGATTTTGGAATTTAATAAACTGTTTATTCAGGAAGTTTTGGGCGCGGGCAAAGAGGTGGGTTTTGAATCAAGGCTGAAACTGGAAAACGCGGTTAGAGGGCTGAATGATCAGGAAATTTTAAGCGATTGGCAGAAATTTACGGCCAGTAAAGATCCGGCCGAGGCGCAGAAAAACGTTTTGCTTTTGCTTAAAGCGCTGGCTAATAAGATGTAAAATTAGCCGAAATAAATTATTTTTTTGTTAATTATAAAAAATATATCTAAAATCCTTGACAATAAAATAAATACCTGTTAATATTGAAGAAGTTTTTATCCGACTAACATTTGGAATTTTTTTTGCCTCTAAATGATAATTGAATAAAGACTGTTTATAAAAATTAAAACGGCTCCGCGCTGTTTGAAGAACTCTGGCGGACAAGAATGCGCTCTCGGCTCTTTTTTGTTATCAAAATCCCCATGCGTTTTAAAAGTCACATATTTTAAATTTAAAATAAGTGAAAAATTTTCTCTCTAATTAAATAGTACAGCCTTAAACTCAAACTGATTCAGACAGTTGAGGTTTTTTTGTTTTTCCGCGGCCATTAAATTTTAATTTGATAAAAAAATATGACTAACAAAATTAAATCAGCCGGCCGTAAATTTTTTACTGACAGCAAGGCGGTGATTGATCTGCCCGATTTGATTGAAATTCAAAAGAACTCCTATAATTGGTTTTTGCGCGAAGGCCTGGTTGATTTATTCCAGGAAATTTCTCCGGTGACTGATTTTATCGGCCGCGACATGGAATTATATTTGGAAGATTATTATTTAGACGAGCCGAAATTCAATGAGAGCGAAAGCAAGGCCAAAAATATTACTTATGAAGCTTCTTTGAGGGTTAAAGCCAGGCTGGTCAATAAAAAAACCGGCCAGGCGCTGGCGCAAGAAGTTTTTTTGGGCGATTTTCCTTTAATGACCGGCAATGGCACTTTTATCGTCAACGGCATTGAAAGAGTGGTGGTTTCCCAGCTGATCAGAAGTTCGGGCGTGATTTTTACCTCGGAATTTATCAAGGGCAAAAAGTATTATGGCGCCAAAGTCATACCTAACCGCGGCGCTTGGCTGGAAATTGAAACTGACACCAACAGTGTTATCTGGGTGAGAATTGATCGTAAAAGGAAAGTCGCCATCACTTCGCTCCTGCGGGCCTTTGGCTATTCCAGCGATGAAGAAATAAAAAAATTATTTGAAGGCAAGGACGCCGTAATTACCGGCGCGAATGGCCAGGAAAATATCTTGACTTACATTGATGCGACTCTGGCTAAAGACGCGGCTAAAAATGAGGCCGAAGGGTTAAAAGAAGTCTATAAAAGGATCAGGCCGGGAGATTTAGCCACCACTGATAACGCCAGGCAATTGATTCATTCCATGTTTTTCCGGTTTGACCGTTATGATTTTGACCGGGTGGGCCGTTATAAAATGAACAGGCGGTTTGGCTTAAATGTGCCCAATAATAAAGAAAATCGCGTTTTAAGGCGTGAAGATTTAGTGGTAATTATTAAAGAAGTCGTCAGATTGAACATTACGCAAGACCGAGAAGACGATATTGATCATTTGGGCAATCGGCGAGTCAGGGCAATCGGCGAGTTAATCCAAAATAAATTCAGGGTCGGCTTAGCCAGAATGGAAAGAATCATCAGGGACCGGATGAGTATTATGGATCTTGACAGCCTAACGCCGAATAAACTGATTAACGCGCGCCCGGTTATCAGCGTGGTTAAGGAATTTTTCATGTCATCCCAGCTGTCGCAGTTCATGGACCAGACCAATCCATTAGCCGAGCTGGAACATAAGCGCCGGTTCTCGGCCATGGGACCGGGAGGTTTGACCCGGGAGCGAGCCGGTTTTGAGGTTCGCGACGTGCATACCACTCATTATTGCCGCATTTGTCCGATTGCCACTCCGGAAGGGCCAAACATCGGGCTGGTGGGCCATTTGGCCAGTTACGCCAGAATTAACAGCTATGGTTTTATTGAGTCGCCGTACCGGGTGATTAAGAAGGACAAGAATAATGTGTCAACGGTAACCGATGAAATTATTTATCTTGACGCTTTTGAGGAAGAAAAATATATTACCGCGGCTTCAACCACTCCGCTGGACGCTAACGGGCACTTTAGCGTGGAAAAAGCCGAATCCAGAAGATACGGCCAGCCGTCGCTTGAGCCGGTGGAAAAGATAGATTTACTCGGCGTAGCGCCCAATCAGATTGTGTCCGTGGCGACTTCATTGATTCCGTTTTTGGAGCATGATGACGGCATCAGGGCTTTAATGGGCACTAACATGCAGCGCCAGGCTGTGCCCTTAATTACCGCTGAAGCGCCGATTGTGGGCACGGGCGTGGAAGCGCGGGCGGCCCGAGATTCAGGGCATATCATCCTGGCCGAAGATGACGGTGAAATCGTCAAAGTTGACGGCGGCATGATTGAAGTTAAAGATAAAAAAGGCAAGTCCAATAAATATATTTTAAATAAATTTTTACGCTCCAACGCTTCAACTTGCATTAACCAGCGGCCGATCGTCAGCCGGGGAGAGAAAGTTAAAAAGGGCGATGTTTTAACCAACAGCTCGGCGATTGACAACGGCGAGTTGTCGCTCGGCCGGAACGTCTTGGTCGCTTTCATGAGCTGGGAGGGATTTAATTATGAAGATGCCATTATTATTTCCGAGAGGCTGATGAAAGATGATGTTTATTCTTCCATTCACATTGAGCATTATACAATTGACGTTCGCGATACCAAGCTTGGACCGGAATTAATTACCAATGACATACCCAATATCAGCGAAGAAAAATTAAAAGACCTGGATGAGCGCGGCGTTGTTCGCATCGGCGCTGAGGTTTCTTCCGGCGATCTTTTAGTGGGGAAAATTACGCCTAAAGGCGAGACTGAACTCTCGGCTGAAGAAAAACTTTTACGCGCGATTTTTGGCGAAAAAGCCAAGGATGTCAGAGACTCTTCGCTTTATTTGGAACACGGCGAGCACGGCAAGGTAGTGGATATAAAGATTTTTTCCCGGGAAGCGGGCGATAAGCTGTCCGCCGGGGTGATTGAATCAATTCAAGTAACCGTGGCCAACTTAAGGAAAGTTCAGATTGGCGATAAAATGGCCGGCCGCCACGGCAATAAAGGCGTTATTTCAAAAATTGTGCCGGTTGAAGATATGCCATATATGGAAGATGGCACACCCATAGATATTATCTTATCGGCTTTAGGCGTGGTGTCGCGTATGAATTTGGGCCAGCTTTTGGAAACGCATTTGGGTTTTGCCGCTCATAAATTAAACTATAAAGTAGCCGTGCCGCCGTTAAATGGCGTCAGTGAAAGCCAGATTAAAGAGGAATTGAGAAAAGCCGGCCTGCCCGAAGACGGCAAGGTCACGCTTTATGACGGCAAAAGCGGCGAGTCGTATGATCATCAGGTGGTAATCGGCTACAAATATATGCTGAAGCTTAACCATATGGTGGAAGACAAGATGCATCAGCGCTCAATCGGGCCATATTCCTTGATTACCCAGCAGCCTTTAGGCGGCAAGGCCCAATTCGGCGGCCAGCGTTTCGGGGAGATGGAAGTCTGGGCGCTGGAAGCGTACGGTTCGGCTCATTGCTTGCAGGAAATTTTAACCATTAAGTCGGACGACGTGCCCGGCCGCAGCAAGGCTTATGAAGCGATCATCAAAGGCGAGCCGATCAGAAAGCTTAATGTGCCTGAATCGTTTAATGTCCTGGTGCGCGAATTAAAAGGCTTGTGCCTGGACGTGGAACTTTTGCAGGGCGGCCGGGTGGTGGAATTGGACCGGCAGGGAGACGAGAAGCCGATGGAAGAGGGGGAGAGACGAAATTCTTACGAAGAAAGAGCTGGAAAATAATTAAAAATTTCTAATCTCTAATAACTAATTTCTAATAAAATTTCCAATGTCCAACGACAGAATGTCTAAATAATAATTATTTTAGAAATTATATATTAGAAATTGGGTATTGATTAGGAATTAGAAATTAGGAATTGGTAATTTTGGCATAACGGAATTAATAAAGAGATGATGTAAGGCATAAATAATTTTATTAAATAATACTTGCTATATTACAACAATATGCTAAACCCAATCAAAACCACCGATTTTGACGCCATCAAACTGAAGTTGGCTTCGCCTGAGGGAATTTTGGGCTGGTCGCACGGCGAAGTCACCAGGCCGGAAACTATCAACTACCGCACGCAGAAGCCGGAAAAAGACGGCTTGTTCTGCGAGCGCATTTTCGGTCCGTCAAAAGATTGGGAATGCTACTGCGGCAAATATAAAAAGATCCGCTATAAAGGAATTATTTGCGATAAGTGCGGCGTGGAAGTCACCCGCAGTTTGGTGCGCCGCGAGCGCATGGGCCATATCAAGCTGGAAGCGCCGGTTACCCATATTTGGTTTTTGCGCGGCACTTCTTCAAAAATCGGCTTGATTTTGGATTTATCCATGCAGGCTTTGGAAAAAGTGGTTTATTTCGCCAGTTTTATAATTTCCGATGTCAATGAAGAATTGCGCGCGGCCACGATTGAGCAGATTAAACAAGAATATAAAAGCAAAAGAAAGGCAATGGAAAATGATTGGCAGAGGCAGGTTAATGAAATTAAAAATAAGAAAGGCAAACTGCTGGCCCAAAACAAGAGTGAATTTGAAATTGCCAGCGTTTTAAGCAAAGAAATATCGGCTTTGGAAAAAATAAAAAATGATAAATTGAATAATCTGGATCAGGCCTTGGATCAGGCCCAGAAAGAGCTGAAAAATTTAAAGCCGCTAACCATCATTACGGAAAGCCTATACCAGAATTTGAGTTTAAAGTATGGCCATATTTTTACGGCCGATATCGGCGCCGATGCCGTCAGGAAGCTCTTGGAAAAAATTAATTTTGATAAGTTGATCGCCTCCTTGGAAAAAGAATTGGTGGAGGCGATTGATTCCAAAAAAGATAAAATGGTCCGGCGGCTCAAGCTGTTAAAAAGCTTAAGAGCGAATAATCTGCGGCCGGAATGGATGATTTTAACCGTGGTGCCGGTAATACCGCCGGATTTAAGGCCCATGGTGCCGTTAGACGGCGGCCGGTTCGCCACTTCTGATTTGAATGATTTGTACCGCCGCATTATTAACCGGAATAACCGCCTAAGGCAGTTAATTGAATTAAACGCGCCTGAAGTCATCTGCCGCAATGAAAAAAGAATGCTGCAGGAAGCGGTTGACGCATTGATTGATAACTCCATTAGGCACGGTAAAACCGTGGTGGCTTCAACCGGCCAAAAGAGAATGCTTAAATCATTGGCTGATTCGCTCAAGGGCAAGCAAGGCCGGTTCAGGCAGAACTTACTCGGTAAAAGAATTGATTATTCGGGCCGCAGCGTGATTGTGGTTAACCCCAGCTTGAAATTAGACCAATGCGGTTTGCCCAAGCGCATGGCTTTAGAATTGTTTAAGCCGTTTATCATCTCCAAGCTGATTAATAAGGAAATCGTCCATAACGTCCGCAGCGCTTCTCGCTTCATTGAATCGGGCAAAGAGGAGGTTTGGGATATTTTAGAGGATATTGTCAAAGGCGCCTATGTCCTGTTGAATCGGGCGCCGACTTTGCATCGCTTGGGCATTCAGGCTTTCAGGCCGATTTTAATTGAAGGCTTGGCTATTCAAATTCATCCTTTGGTCTGTACGGCTTTTAACGCCGATTTTGACGGCGACCAAATGGCCGTTCATGTTCCTTTAACCGAGGAAGCCATCGCCGAAGCGCGCGATATTATGCTGTCCAGCCATAACCTCTTGAAGCCGGCCACCGGCGATCCGGTGGTGGCGCCCAATCAAGATATTGTTTGGGGAATTTTCTATATTACCAACATTGACCAGGCTTACACCGACGCCGATGAAGCCAAACTAAAGAATTTTTACGCGCCCGAAGATGCCATGCTGTCGTACAGTCTGAAAAACATCAAGCTGCAGCAAAAAATCAGGGTAATGGTTGACGGCAAGTTTTTAATCACTACTATCGGCAGAATAATTTTCAACGAAGCCTTGCCGGTTAAACTGCGCTTTGTTAATGAAGTGGTGGGCAAGAGCAAACTGAAAAATTTGGTTAAAGAGTGCTTAAGGCATTACGGCGAGGAGGCGACCATTGATTTGCTTGATCAGATAAAAAATATCAGTTTTAAATATATTACCAAGAGCGGCTTGTCTTGGGGCATGGATGATATTCCCCATCTTTATGAAAAAGACCAAATGCTGGTCAATGCTTCCAATCAAGCTGAAGAAATAGGCGAACAATACCGCGACGGTTTGCTGACTGACAGCGAGCGCTATAGCAAAATTATTGAACTGTGGACTACGGTTAAAGAAAGAGTTACTGAAATTTGCCGCCAGCATCTGCCTAAAGACGGCCCGGTTTATTCCATGATTGAATCGGGCGCGCGCGGATCTTGGGCGCAGTTAACGCAGATTTTAGGCATGAAAGGCCTGGTAACTTCTCCGTCGGGCGACATCATTGAATTGCCGGTTAAGGGCAATTTTAAGCAAGGCTTTAGCGTGCTGGAGTATTTTATTTCCACGCATGGCGTGAGGAAAGGCTTATCCGACACGGCTTTAAGGACGTCCAACGCCGGTTATCTGACCAGGCGCTTGGTTGATGTTTCCCAGGATATTATTATAGTCAAAGATGATTGCGGCGATCGGACAGGGCTGTTAATCGCCAAAAAAGAAAGCGAAGAAATGGGCGAGAGCCTGATTAGGCGCATGACCGGCAGATATTTAGCCGCTGATTTGGAAAATAAAGCCGGCAAAGTTTTGGTTAAGGCCGGAGAACTGGTGACCGAATCAATCGCTGAAAAAATCGCCAAGGAAGAAATTTTAGAGGTGAGGATAAAGTCGGTCTTGACTTGCAAAATACACCGAGGGATTTGTTCAAAATGCTACGGCTATGACTTAGCTTATAATAAGCCGGTTAAGATCGGCACGGCGGTGGGTATTATCGCGGCCCAGTCAATCGGCGAACCGGGCACGCAATTAACCATGAGAACTTTCCATACCGGAGGCGTGGCCGGACAGGAGGATATCACCCAGGGACTGCCCCGCGTGGAAGAAATTTTTGAGGGCCGGCCGCCGAAAAAGAAAGCTTTTATCGCTGACGTGGCCGGCAAAGTTAAGATTGAAATCGCGCAAAGAACTATTGCCAGCGAAAGCGGGGCGATGATTATTTCCAACCCGCAGTCAAAGATCCTGAAAGTCTATTACCAAGGGCTGGAAACCGAGAAGTATCTCTTCGCCGAGGCAATTAAGGAGGCGGTCATGGATAATAAAGATAATAAAAAACAAGAAGTAAAAATATTGGTTAAGGATGGCGCCGAGGTTAATAAAAACAGCGAATTGTTTATGGTCGGCAAAAAAGTTTTCAGGGCCAAAAAAGCCGGCACGGTTAAACTGGAAGATAAGCTGATCAAAGTGGCCGGCGAGGTGGAAAAAGTTAAGGAATATATCGTGCCCAAAGGTTTTGGCATCTGGGTTAAAGACGGCGACGAGGTAAAAATCGGCGACCAGCTGACTGAAGGCAGTTTGGATTTGCACCAATTATATAATTTGCGCGGCAAACTGGAAGCGCAGAAATATATTATCAAAGAAATTCAATATGTTTATTCGTCCCAAGGCCAGCCGTTGAATGACAAGCATATAGAAATAATCGCCAAACAGATGTTTGCCCGAGTTTATGTTAATAATGCCGGCGATACGGAGCTGCTGCCGGGGGAGATTGTGGAGAAAGCGATTTTTGACCGGACTAACGAAGAAATCGTAGCGGCCGGCAAAAAGCCGGCGCTGGGCGAAGAGCTGCTCTTGGGCATTACCAAAGCCTCATTAACCACCAACAGTTTCTTGTCGGCCGCTTCATTTCAGGAAACCGCCCGGGTTTTGATTGACGCGGCCGTGACCGGCAAAGTTGATAATCTTGAAGGGCTGAAAGAAAACGTGATTATCGGCCGGCCGATTCCGGCCGGGACCGGATACCGAGGAAAGGAATAAAGGAAATTTGCCGGACAAAGATGTCAGTTTTTCACTTAGACAAAATTTGTGCGTTTTTTACAAAAAATTAATAGGTAAGAAAAGTAATTTTTTGTAAAAAACTGTTACAATTTTGTATGCGCTCAAAATTAACATCTTTGTCCGGCTCGGGTATAATTTTGGTTATTTGTTCTTTTAGATATAAAAACAAAAAAGCATTACGGCGCAAGTTGTAATGCTTTTTTGTTATCTTTGTCAATTTATGCCCGGCTTCAGCCGGCGTTATTTCAGCTTTCTGCCCGGCTTTAGCCGGCGTTATTGAAAACCTGCTGAAGCAGGGTGGAATATTTATAATAAACTATATTTTTTCACGTTTTCATCCGCTAATTTTTGGATATAAGCGATTTGTTCTTGGCCTCGCTGGTCTTTAAATAAATGCTTAAATCTGCCCTGGGGTTTTAAATAGTCTTCTACCGGCGGGCGTTTAGCTGGAAGTTTCATAGTGTCGCTTAATTGCCCGTTAACGAATTCCACGGCCGGATAAATGCCGGTTAGGACCGCCAGTTTGGCCAGCTGAATTGTTTGATTGGTTTCAATTTTCCAGCCCGGAATGCAAGGCACTAAAATTTGCAGATAAGACGGACCGGGCGCGGCCATGGCTTTTTTAACTTTTTTAACAATATCCAGCGGGTAGGCGACCGTGGTTTGCGCCGCGTATTTTAAGCCGTGCGCCAAGGCGATGGCCAGCATGTCTTTTTTAATGAAGCGCGAACCAATGCCTTCCAGATTTGGAGAAGAACCGGCTGGCGTGGTGGTAGTGTTGGCCGCCCAGGGTGTGGCCGCGCTGGCCTGGGCGCCGGTATTCATGTAGCCTTCATTATCGTAGCAAACGTAAAGGATATTTTCACCGCGTTCCCACAGGCCGGAAAGCAAGCCAAAGCCGATATCAAAAGTCGCGCCGTCCCCGCCTTGCGCCACGACTTTTGTGCCTCGTGCTGAAGCTAAACTTCCAATTGGAAGTTTAGCTTCTTTGTAATTCAGCGCCGCTCTGATGCCCGAGGCAATGGCTGGCGCGTTTTCAAATAAAGAATGAATCCAGGGCAGGCCCCAGCTGGATTCGGGGTAGGCCGTGGTCACGACTTCCAGACAGCCGGTGGCGTTGGCAATAATGGTATTCGGCCCTAGGGCGTCGGCGACTAGCCGCGCCGCGATCAGCTGGCCGCAGCCGGCGCAGGCCCTGTGACCGGGGGAGAGGAGAGAGGCTTTTGGATCTGATTTTTTAACAGCTATTGCATTATCCATATTTTACTTTTTATTAGTAATTTTAATTTTCAATTCTCAATTTTCAAACAATTTTCAATGCTATAATTTTCAATTGAAAATTAAGTAATTGGTTATTGCCACATTCAATTTGCAAGTGCAACCCTGTGGATAAAATTTATAGATATTTGATTCATAATTTTGAATTTAATTTGTTCATTTCCAGTTCAAACGCCTCGTTTGGCGTTCGGTAGTCTAAAAGTTTGACCGGCCGATTGT
>JAUSGE010000022.1 GCA_030649205.1 bacterium | reverse complement strand
TATTTATTAACAGCTTAAATCTATCAATATTAGCATATTTTTTAGATGTTTTTATTCCAATATCCAGCTCCCACATTCTCCTTTTATATTTTTTCATATTTTGCACTCCATAGTGTCAACTGTAACATGGACGAGTGCACCGCTTTGACAGAAACCAATTGGCGTGATATACTGCGGACAAATGGCCTTCGGGCTCCGAGACCCCGTTACTTCCTTGCGAAGTAGCGGGGATCGTTTTTTTATAAATAACTTTTTATTTTATCGCGGATTGCTTTAAAATCGTTTTTAGAAATTCTTCTAAGTTTTCTGATTAACCTTTTTCTGCTTAACAGCCTTAATTGAGTTAATAATACCGTTGACTTCTCGCCGTTATACTCAATGATATGATTAAATCGATTGTCTTTTTCTTTGCTGGACATAGGCAACCCCCAAAATGTTTCCGGGCCAAATTTTCTAAAAACTAAAACCGGTCTTTCAAATTTATCGTTTTTTCCATCCTGCTCGTTGCCGATATTTGAACCGAGACTAACCCACCAAACTTCTCTCTCATGAAAGTACAAATTTTCATCTTCAAATTTTTGAATCCTGATTTTCAATTTAGTCCATTCAACTATCCTCCTTAATTTTTCCATATTTTTTATTTTATTATCTCCATCCTTTCAATCCCATTCTCCTCAAATTCTTTCTCATATTTTTCCTGACATTCCATTATTTTTATAAACCGCTCTTCGCGATCCATTTTTTTAATCGTTTCTTCGCCGTATTTTTTTATAAAATCCCGATCGCCGAATCTGTCAGCCGCTTCTTGCCAAAAAGTTTCATTATCATAATCTTCCCGTAAAATTTCAACATCCGTTTCCTCTTCAAAATATCTGGTCGGAAAATATCTATCGCCGTCTTTCGACTCATGATCAACATAACGATTATAACCGAATTCTTTGGCGAAAGAGAAAATATAATCTTCAATTTCTTCATACTCTTTGATTTGCTCGCCCTGCAAACGACTCGCGTTAGCCAGCCAATTTCCCAAATAAACCGATTTCATCAAGGCCAAATATTGATTTTTTGTTAAATTAATTTTCATAAATTTGCTATTTACTTTTTTTATAAATATCTTATAATGTAATCACAGTCTTCTGACTGTCCTGCCCGTGGACACGGGATCACGATCCGCAAATCTAGCTCACAAGGCTAGATTTTTGCTTTTTTGATTTCCGCTTGACAAAATGATTAAGTATGCTACACTATTAACAGATAGGTAATTCCCCTATACGTGGGCTTCCGGAATGGTTGCTCGTAAATAGCGTATAGGGTTCTGTCTATTTAGGTGAATAGCGGATTTTCTTCTGCTATTTTTTGTTTGATTAAATTATAGTAACTTTCGTCGCCACTTTGGTATTTTCTGAATATCGCCCAACTAACGAAATCAACCGCCTGCAAAGATTTTTCTTCATAAGGCGTTTTAATTTCAACCGATAAATTTATTTTGTGATTATTTCTAATGGACTGACACAAATAATTTTTAAAATTTTCATTCAAAAATTTATTGGTTTCCTTTCTTGAAGCCACTAAAATAATTGGCTCCTTAATGTCTATCAATTTCTTGGTGCAGATTCTGTCAAGCAGAATATTGGTAACATAATTATATAAAACATCTTTCTCGTTTTGTAACCTCGTATAAACTTTGCTTTTGTTTAAGTATACGGCCATAATTCGGCAATCTTTTTCAGCTAATCTTTTTAACAGCCTTTGTCTGATAACCGGTTTTTCGCGAAAACTATGGAGTACGCCGCCTCGTTTTTTATATTTCTTCTTTAATTCTCCGTGCGTCTTGCTGACAATTTTTTCTATGACTCGTTTGTTGGAAACAAATAAAAAAGTAATAACAAAATATTTTGATGTTTTCTTTTTAGTAAAATCAAACCCCAAATCTCCGCTTTCATCAAGAAATATATATGCCATAATTTAAAGGTTTTTTATGTTTTATTGATATCATTAAAACATCTGTGGATAACTAATATTTTAATTCTTTGATATAATTTTTAACTTTTTTGTCAATTTTTTCCCTTTCTGCTTCTAAATTTTCTAACTCAACCAATACTTTTTTAATATCAATGGCTTCCTCGGCTTCGGCGTTATCAATATACCGGCGGACATTCAAATTAAATTCATTTTCTTCCAACTCTTTAATATCAACGACCCGGGCGAATTTTTCTATATTTTTATAATTGTCATAAGCCTTGACGATTTTATCAATGTCTTGCGCCCGCAAAGAGTTCTGATTTTTACCTTCCAAATAATCTTTTTCCGCTTCAATAAATAATATTTTATTCTTTTTATTTTCCGGCTTATTTTTGTTAAATATAAATATGGCCGCCGGAATGCCGGTACCGTAAAAAAGCTTGGACGGCAAGGAAATAATCGCGTCAATTATATCATTTTTGATAATTTGCTCTCTAATTCGCCCCTCGCTTCCACCCCTGAATAAAACGCCGTGCGGCACCACTACGCCGGCCCGGCCGTTTTGATTCATTGACTTTATAATATGCAAAACACAAGCATAATCCGCATTACTGGTCGGCGGCATATCGTAGCCCTCAAGCCGACCGTATTTGTTCGTATTAAAAATCTCATGCGGCCAAACCTTCATTGAGTAGGGAAAATTTGTCACAGTTATGTCGAATTTCTTTAAAGCGCCGAAATCATCTAAAAATTGCGGATTACTTAAAGTATCGCTGCGCCTGATATCAGCGGCATCAAGACCGTGTAAAAACATATTGATTTTTGCGATAGCGAAAGTTCCTAAATTAATTTCTTGCCCGTAAAAATAGAGCGTTCTGGCTACGTTCTCACCGGCTTTATCTTTTAAATAATTATAGGCTTCAAGCAAAAAACCGCACGAACCGGCGAAAGGATCGCAGATATGATCTTTTTCATGAGGCTTTAAAATATTAATGATCACCCGCTCAACTTCTCTCGGCGTATAAAATTCTCCGCCCTTTTTACCGGCGTCAGCGGCAAACTGTTTAATCAGATATTCATAAGCATCGCCGAGCAAATCAGAGCTTATATAATTACTGCCGAAATTATATTGCGAAAAATGATTGATTAATTTTTGTAAAACATCATTGGGGAATTTATCTTTATTGGCAAAATCCAAATCGTCAAAAATCTTATCAAGCTTGGGGCTATTGGCATTAGTAAGTTTATCAAAAATTTCATTTAACTTTTTGCCGATATTTTCGGCTTGCTCTTGAATTATCGGCCAACGGCAATCCTTTGGCACTTGGAAGCGATGGTTGTAATCCACAACGGCTAAAGCTTTGTCATTATATTCTTCCATCACTTTTTTATACTCCTCATCCCAAACATCGCTGATTCTTTTATAAAATAATAGCCCGAAGATATATTTTTTATAATCAGCGCTGTCAATTTGGCTGCGCAAAATATCCGCGCTTTTCCATAAAAATTTTTCCAGTTGCGGCAGGGTTAACCTACTGCCCATTTTATTTGTAATTGCTTCAATGTCTTCGGGCCTGTATTTACGATCTTGGCGCTTGCCGATTCGTAAAGGCACTAATATTCCTTCTTTTTCCCAATTTCTAAGAGTATCTTGATGAACTCCAAATATTTCAGAAACTTGGCTAATTGATAGTAATTTTAGCTCATTTTTATCATTTTTCATAATTTTCTTTGACATATGTATTCATAGGTTATATAGCAATTATATTATAATGCCATTTTTTGTCAAACTCAAAAAGCTCCCGGCCGCTACCGGGAGCTTTTTTTAGTACCGCTAAGGGGAATCGGACCCCTGTTACCAGGATGAAAACCTGGTGTCCTAACCACTAGACGATAGCGGCAGAATAAAATAAATTATAATCTAAAACAACCGCTAAGTCAAACCGCTTTAAAAAAACAAAAAACAGCCGAAGCCCTGGCAGAGAACTTCGGCTGTTTTAATATGTGATTCAGGCTTCGCGCCTTTCCCATTTTTTCAGCTTCATCAGCATTTTCATCATCAGCAAAAGGCCCAAACCCGCGGCCGGAATGGCGACGGCGGCAATTTTGGTCCAATCCGTAATCGGCGAAAAACTAACCTGGCCGTTTTCAATTTTTATATAGCCAACCGGCCGCGCCATTTTTTTGTAGCCCAGGCCGAACCCCCGGCCCTTGATTTTTGCCATCACGCCTTCGGCCGCGTCGCCATTTTGCGCTCCGCCGCCGCCGCCTCCGGCCGCGCACATGCTGGCGACCGGAATAATCATAATATTGCCCTCTTTTACCGGCTCGCCGAAGACCGCTTTAACGTCGCCTTTCTTTTCAATTTCGGAAATAATCTCTTTAATTGAATCTTTAAGTTCCATAAATTTAAACTTAATTGTTATCAAGTAATTATAGCGCTGGCAAATTAAGACATTATTAAATTTCTTTTAATACTTTCAGCAAGGCGTCAAAATCCACGGGTTTAACAAAATGATGGTCAAAACCGGCTTGCCGCGAACGCCGCTTATCTTCATCCTGGCCATAGCCGGTGGCCGCGATTAATTTAATTTTTTGGCCGATTTTATCCGCCATTTCTTTTAATTTTCCGGCTACTTGGTAGCCGTCCATCACCGGCAAGCCAATATCCACGAGCGCCACCTGCGGCTTGTAGTCGGCCGCTATGGCCAGCGCCGATTGGCCGTCGTATGACACTCTGGTATCATACCCGTAAAAATTAAATAATTCCGCCTGCATGTCGGCGATGTCTTTATTATCGTCAATTATTAACAGGCGCAATTTATCGGCCGCGGTTAATCTAGCCTGCTGGCCGGCATTATCCGGGCTATAATCCGGCAGCAAGACCGGCAATTTAACGATAAACTCACTGCCTTGATTCAGCCCTAAACTGTTCGCGGTGATCGTACCGCCATGCGCCGTGGCTAAATTTTTAATTAATTTAAGGCCGATGCCCAGTTCGCCGGGAGCGGATATATAGGCGCGCGGCGTTCCGGCAAACAGATTAAAAATTGAGCTTAGCTTGGTTTTCTCAATGCCTATTCCGGTATCGCGCACGCGTATTTCCAGCGCGCCGGGCAATTGCCTGGCTTCAAGCCGAATCTGGCCGCCGGCCGGAGTAAATCTAATGGCGTTATTTAATAGATTAATCACGATTTGTTCCAGCCTGACCGGGTCGGCTTTAATATACACCGGTTCGGCCGGCAAAGACACGCTAAAAGTTTGTTTTTGTTCGGCGGCCAAGCGCCTGGCTGTTCCGATGGCATTATCCAGGCTCTCAACCAGTTCCAGCGCTTGCGTTTTAAGCTTAATTTTGCCTTGATTGATGCGAGTAATATCCAACAGATCATCTAATAAACGAGCCATGATTTTTGATTGCTTTTCAATCATTTTAGCCGCCTGGCCGATAGCCGAAGATTTATCTTCCGCGGCTATATCGCTAAGATGCGCGTTGATCAATTGGGCGCTGGTTAAAATCGGCGACAAAGGGCTTCTTAATTCATGGGACATAATAGCGATAAAATTATTTTTCTCATCTTCGGCCGTTTTATTTTCCGTCACATCGGTGGTTGAATAAACAAAACCATGGATAGCGCCGCCGGAATCTTTGATCGGCGTTAGCTGCCAATCCCAATAAGTTACGCCCAGTTGCGGCTGGCCGTCAAAACTCACGGCTCTGGCCTTAACTTTAACAATCTCGCCGTTGCTTCTGGCGCGGCGAAATAAAATCTCATTTCCTTGATCGGGAAAAAGAGCGAAATAATTTTTACCCGTCAACTCTTTAGCGTTCAAGCCGCAAAAGGCGGCATAGGCGGAATTAACCCAGATATAATTAAAGTCGCTGTCAAAATAAACCAGCAGCATGTCGGTATTTTCAATAATCGTATCAATAATTTTATGCTCTTGCGCCAGCCGCTCCCGATCATTCCGCTGTTCGGTGAAATCTTCTTTTACCGCCACAAAACTCGTAATCATTCCGGCCGTATTCTTAACCGGCGAGACGGATACGCGCTCCCAATACAGCTCGCCGTTTTTCTTTTTATTGCAAAACTCGCCTTGCCATGCCTGGCCGGCCTTGATTGTCTTCCACAGCTCGCGATACATTTCTTTTGGCTGAACGTCTGATTTTAGAATGCGCGGATTTTGCCCGATTGCCTCGTTCCAGCTGTAGCCGGTAGTTTCCAAAAAGTACGGATTGACATATTGGATGTTTCCGTCAATGTCAGTAATGACGATTGAAGCATGGCTTTGCTCAACAGCGCGGGATAAATTTAAGAGCTTTTCTTCAATTTTCCGATAATCGGTGATGTCGCGATAAACTTCCAAAATCTGTTCGCCGCCATTAAGCTTGATGCCGCTATGCGAAATCAAAAAGGTTTTCCCGTTCATCACTCCGGAAACCTCTATGGTTTGAGTCTGGCCGACTTTTATGGGCCGCTTTAGCGGGCATAGATCGCATTGCCGCTTATCGTCTTTATATACTTCGTAGCATTTTTTTCCGATCGCCTCGGCGCCAAAAAAATCCTGCAAAACTTTATTCTGATAGATGATGTCGCAGTTCCGATCAATAATATTAAAACCGTCAGGGATCGCCTTAAGTATATTTTCCGCCAAAGTTTTTTCCTGCTCTAATATTTTATTTATAGCTGGCCGTTTTTTCAATTCCATGATTTTAACATAACAATCAATGATTAAGAACTTATGAAATATCTTAATAATTATTTAATTATTTGATACTATTATTATAGTAGATTATTCAACTAAAACAAAATCATGAGGCGCTTAGCTAAACAAACTAATACCTTGGACGCGTTTTTCAAAAGTAAATACAAGGTAAAACAGCTATACGAATTATACTGCCGTAATTTTCCCAAACAGCAATATTTATGGCAGGCTATGGTTAAGAAAAAATCAGGCCAGCTGAAAATTCTAAAAAAATTGCTGGATAAGTCCAACGGCGGCCATAATTTTTTTAAGGCCAGCGATTACTCAACGGAAATAATAAATTATACTGAAAATTTCATTGACCGGGAGCTGAAGCTGATCAAGGTCAATAAAACTACGCCCAAACAAGCGCTGGCCACGGCCATTAGGCTGGAACTATCCATGATTGAAAAAAAATCCTGCGAGATGCTTACGCCCTTAAGCGGCCATCTTGAATCAGCCTTAAAGGAAATCAGCCAGGATTGCGGCCGGCATATCAGCGTCTTAACCAGAGCTTTAAATAACACCTCCTCTTAGGCTATTGAATTAGCGGCTCCGCGGCGCTATAATATTAACATGATTCATACTCTCGCCTACAGCCTGCTTTTCGGCAAGCCGCTGATAATGTACGGCGGTTTGCTGACTTTTTTTTTATTGCTGGTAACGGCCGCGGTCGGTTTTTTGAATTATCGGGGCATCAGGATAATGCCGTTTAAATGGCACCCTTGGCTGGCCGCGGCCACCATCACGGCCGCGGTAATTCACGCGCTGTTCGGCTTATCGGTATATTTTAATTTTTAACAGCTCTCTATGTTTAAATTTTTTAAATCCGGCCCGGAAAAAGTTAAAGACAGCCCGGCCAATCGGAACAAATGCCTTTGCCCCAAATGCCCGAGCTTTCCTGAAGGGTGTTCGGGCGAAATTTTATATTGCGCCGCCGGAAAAAGCGCCTGCGTTATCAACGCCAAAGGCTGTATCTGCGACAGCTGTCCGATTTATTTTGAATATGGCCTTAATCAATTATACTACTGCGATAAAACCGAAGCCGGCGCCTCCGGCTGGGCCATGAGAAAACAGCGTCCGGATGAAGACGGCGAGTTTTATAAAAAAATCACGGACATTAAAGATCTGGCGCAAAGCGGCGAGAGCCATACGGTTTCCATGGGATCGCGAAAAAAGATGCCGTTCGCTTTTAGTGATCTGCATTTTATCCCGGCGCAAATCGCGCGCCTGCCTTTAAACCTGGAACAGCCGGTAGCTAGCGGCGTCATCATCGGGCCAGCGGCGCAAAAGCCGCTCCGTTTAAATACGCCGATTTTAATTTCCGGCATGAGCTTCGGCGCCACTTCCAAAAACGTCAAGCTGGTAATTTCGCGAACGGCCGCGAAACTGGGCCTGGGTTTTAATTCAGGCGAAGGCGGCATCCTGCCTGAAGATTTGGAAGCCCGCCAATACTTAATCGGCCAATACGCCACCGGCCGCTTTGGCGTTAACGAACAAATCCTTAAGCAGGTGGCGGCCGTGGAAATCCGCTTCGGCCAAGGCGCGTATCCGGGCAAAGGCAGTTATTTGCCGGCCAAAAAAATGACCCCCGAGGTGGCAAAAACCAGAGGGCTAAAAGGCGGTGAAGCGTCTTATTCGCCGGCCCATCATCATGATATTGCCACGCCCGAGCAATTAGCCGCCAAAATCGCCTGGTTAAAAGAAATTACCCACGGCGTGCCGGTCGGCGCAAAAATCGGCTGCGGCAATCTTGAAGCTGACATAAAAATTTTAGTTGATGCCGGAGTTGATTTTGTTTCAATTGACGGCTTTGGCGGCGGCACCGGCGCGACCGAGGCCTATGTCCGGGAAAACGTGGGCATCCCTCTGCTCGCGGCTTTGCCTCGCGCTCATAAGACCTTGGCTAATCTGAAGGCTAAAGATAAAGTATCGTTGATCGCGGGCGGCGGTTTGCGCTATGCCAGCGATTTTGCCAAATGCTTGGCTTTAGGCGCGGACGCGGTCTACATCGGCACCGCGGCCTTAATCGCCATTAACTGCGAGCAGTATCGCATCTGCCAGACCGGCCTCTGCCCTACCGGAGTTACCACTCACGATCCGGCGCTGACTAAACAGCTGAACGTGGACGAAGGCGTAAGAAAACTCACTAATTTTATCCAAGCCTCCACTAAGGAAATTTCCAACTTTGCCAGAATCACGGGCAAAAACGATATTAAGCTGTTAAACCCTGATGATTTAGTTTGTTTGAGCTTGGATTTGGCCAAACTGGCCGGCTTAAACTGGCTTAATGGAAAAAAATATTAATTTTTCAGATATCCAAATTACAAAGCGACCAATCTCTTGATAAGAGAGCGGCCGCTTTTATATAAAACTCGGCCAAGGCGTTTGCCCCATTGCAACACCAAGACTTCGCCTTATCATTAATCTTTCTTGGCTTGAACCGGTCTGGCGCGATTAGCTCTAACCAATCTCCTTTGTAATTGCGCGTTCAACAGCGTTAGTTTTTTATTATACTTCAGCCTGATTTTTTCCGCGGCGGAAATATGCCCATAGCCGATTCCCCGTCCTGGCCGGTTGCCTAAACGATGGTCGTTATCATCGTCATGATCATCCTGCTCGCGCTTGCCCTGGCCAGGGCGATGATGCGGCCACCAGGGCGGCGTGGAAGTGGCAATCGGGCCAGGAAGCGGATTCGGAGGAATTATCGGCGCGGGCAGGGTGGTCGCGCCAGCCAAATTAGACAATCCCGAAACGTTGCCGGCGGCGTCAAAGGCGGAAAATTGATAATTATAAGTGGTGGAAGCCGTTAAGCCGATGTTGTTATAAACAGGCGCGGTGGTGGTGGCAATTTGCGCGCCGCCGCGATAAATTTTATACCCGCTGACCTCAACATTATCGGTTGAGGCGGTCCAGCTTAAATTGATTTGGCTGGTAGATACAGCCGCCGCGGCCAAACCCGCCGGTACGCTGGGAGCGGCGGTATCCGGCACCAGTAAATCTCCGACATACAAACTTGCTAACATGCTATTAGCCGAACCGCTGCCCGAATGTATCCCGCTAAAAGCGGCTGTGCCATCATGCCCGCAAAGGCCGATAATCGCCCCTGGACCGCCGGGGTGAAACGGTATATAGCTGGTGAGATTGTAGACTTTGCCGCTAACGATGGTCCAACAGTCGGTAGAACTGCCATGGGCGGCCACTTCAGCCGCCGTATAAGCGGCCGCGGCGACGGCCGATGAGGCTGACAGGGAAAAACCGATTAAAACTCCAACTATCATTTTTTTCATAATAACCATAAGCGTGATAATGAGGCGCGTATCAGCGCGTGAATTAATGTTTAATCTATCTAACAGTACAAGCCAAAATACAGTTTGTTACATTTTTGCCGGATTTTTTTTGGTGTAGTATAATGAAACCCCGCGTGTAACCTTTAGCCAATTTTCTTGTATAATATTATAAAAACAAAGTATGGCGAAAAAGCCTGATAGCTTCGTCAGCTATTATAACCAGTTTAAAAATAAAATTTACGCCTATTTTTTGTATAGGGTTGGTTTTGATGTAAAATTGGCCGAGGACCTAACTTCAGAAGCATTCATGAAAGCTTTTAAAAAATTTGAAGATTTTGACGAAGAAAAGCCATTTCAGCCTTGGATTTATACTATTTGCCGCAATCATTTAATCAACCATTATAAATTATCAAAACGCGAAATATCGCTGGATGGGATTGAGGGCTTGGCTAAATACGCCGATGCCCGGGTAGAAGAAAAATTTGAGCTGGAAAGAGTTATCGCCATTATCAACCAAATGGATGAAACCGATAAAGAAGTTTTGCAGCTGCGATTTGTCCAAGAGCTGACTAATCCGGAAATTGCCTGCCTCCTGGAGAAAGAAGAAGGCGCCATAAGAACGCAGATCAGCCGCAGTCTGGCTAAATTAAGAGAGTTATTAATAAAATAAATATGGATAATTTAGAAAAAATCTTGGCCAATTTGCCAAAGCCGAAATTAAGATTAAAAGCCGATTTGAAAATAAAGTCCAAGCTTTATTATCTTATATTGTCAAAACGCCTTGAAAAATTATTCAGCCAGCCGGCGCCGCGCGGCCAGGTTTATATTTTAAAAAATTCCCTGGCTATCGCTTTAATGATAATCATCATTTTTAGCGGCACCTCCATCTATGCTTATTCCAGCGGCGAGGTGATGCCGGGAAACCGCCTTTATTCATTAAAAAGGGCCATGGAAAAAGTGGAACAGCAAGCCTCTATTACGCCGGCCGCGAAAAGCCAAACCTACCAAAAATTTTCACAAAGAAGGCTGGAAGAAGCTTTGCGGCTAAGCCGGCGGAAATCAAGCGGCGGCCAAATCTCAAACGCCGACAATCAACAAGTCAGCGCCAACATTCAAAAAAACATAGCTGAAGCCGTAAGCAACCTGATTACGGCGGCCGATACCGCGGCGGCCATTAAAAATCAAGCTGAATCCCTGGCCGCCCAGAGCCGGATAACTGAACGCGCCGACTCTGAAGTTAAATATCTAAATCAAATCGCCGCCTTCGCCGCCTTCGCCGACGACCAGGAAATATTGGATAAAGTAAGCGATGCTAAAACAGCCATAAATCAGTACCAAAATGCTTCGCTTGATGATAACCGGTCTGATGAACCTGAAGAAAAAAACTTAAACCAAATAAATAATAATACCGCCAGCCAGGCCGAGCCGGCCAGGCAGATTGAACAAACCAGAGAAAACAAGGAAACAAAATCTGAACGTAAATATTCTCCGCGCCAGCGGCGGGAAAAGAAAACCAATGCCGACCAAGACAATCAAAAACCGCCCGCGCGAATTCAAGGAGTAAAAATAAATGGCGGCAGTGAGGCGCGGCCGGTTCAAACGGCCGCCAGCAGTCCGAATAGCGTTCCTGGCCCGTCAGATTCCCGGCTTGAAAACGGACAACCGCCGCAAACTGATGAACAAAGCCAACCGCCGGAAAAGCCGGAAGATAACCGTTCAGCGGCTGAAATTGCGCCGCCCGAGCCAAAGCCCGCGACAATCAATATTCAGCCGGTTCAAGAGCAAAAAGATGCCACGGAACAAACCAAAGAAATAAGTTCGTTCACTGGCGCTACTTCCACTCCCGCGCGGCAGGACGACAGTTTCAGAAAATCCGATTCCAACGACGATGATCACGAGGAGGAGGAGAGCACGGACATAGCTGCAACCACGCCGGAAAAAAGTACGGCCACCACCACGAGCAGAGACAGAGAAAACGACTAAGGACAAACAAAATTTAATTTAAAAACAAACAGCCAACAGGCTAGTTTGTTTTTAAAACCTTTTGTAACAACGGCGCCGTAATTTTGTATTATTTTATATGAATAGCCGGAAATTTTTCGTAAAAAATCTAGGGCCTTTTCTGCTAATCTTATTATCATTCCTGCCGCTTGTCTGGTGGTCGGCCATACAGCCTCTTAGATTCCGCTTTGCCGACGCCACCGCGGCCTTGGTCAGCCTGGGCCAAATTACCGGCATAGTCGGGATGGCGATGTTTTCATTAGTTTTGGTGCTTAGCGCCAGATTCTATATCTTTGATGTCTACTTCGGCGGCCTTAATCGGGCGTATTTTTTCCATTACCTTTTCGGCGGCCTGTCGCTGGTTATTTTAATGTCGCATCCGCTTTTTTTATTGGCTCGGCACTTGCCTTATTCATTAAAAGGAGCGGCTGATTTTTTGTTGCCCGGCGCCTGGTGGCAAAAAGATTTCGGCATCTACTCATTGGCCTTATTGATGCTCTTAATCATCTGGTCAATCTTTTTCAGGCGGCGCTATCATATTTGGAAGCTGGCCCATAAATTTTTAGGCATCGCCTTTCTGCTGGGCGGCATTCACGGTTTTGCCATCGGCAGCGATCTGGCGCAAAATCAAACTTTAAAAATTTACATGATTACCATCGCCTCACTGGGGCTGTGCGCCTTTATCTACCGCACGATCTTGGGCAGATTATTAACGCATCATTATGAGTATGAAGTAACCGGCTTATCCATTTTACCGCAAAAAACAGTGGTCGTTGAACTCAATCCAAAAAAAGAAATTATGGAATTTAATCCCGGCCAATTTGTCTTTGTCAGCTTCCTGGGCGGACAAATCAGCCAGGAATGGCATCCCTTTTCCATCGCTTCGGGCTCATCTTTTAAAGGCATCCGCTTAATTATTAAAGAGCTGGGCGACTACACCGCTAATTTAAAAAATCTAAAAATCGGCAGCCGGGCGAAGCTGGAAGGGCCATTCGGCAATTTCAGCTATCAGTCCATTGCCAATAAAAAACAAGTTTGGATCGCCGGCGGCATCGGCGTTACTCCGTTTTTAAGCATGGCGGAAAGCCTAACCGGCCGCGACCAAGATCTGGAAATAGATTTTTACTACTGCACCAGAAATAAAGACGAACAATTATTTTTGGAGCGATTCAATAATCTTTCAGCCGGCAATAAAAATTTAACAGTCAGATCATTCTGCTCGGTTGATCATGGCTGGCTGAACGCCGGCTACATTAAGCAGAACAGCCGCGATTTGAACCAGCGCGACATTTTTATCTGCGGCCCTCTGCAAATGATGAAAGACTTGAGAAAACAATTTTTATCACTAAACATTTTAAACCGCCGAGTGCATACCGAAGAATTTAATTTTTAGCAAGATAAAATTTTATGAAAAAATCATTATTAATTTCATTCGTTGTCTTTTGGATATTAACCACCGCCATTATCACCTCCACCCTGGCCAAGGCTGGCAATAAAAAAATCAACTCCACCGGCTTAAACAGCGTGAACAGCCTGCCCGCCGTCAGCAACCATCTGCCGGTGGCCAACGCCGCCGGCCCAGGCAGCGGCCTGGAGCAAGCCGGCTTAAGCAGCGCCGCGGCAGGCGGCAAAGCGGCTGATACCCCGAAACAAACCGGCGGCAAGGCCCAGCAAAGCGCTTATCAGGCCGCGATTAGCCATCCCGGCAGCCAAAGCCAAAAAACCAGCGCCGCTAATAATAGCCGAAGCCAAGCCAAGCCGGCCGCTTCAAATAATAGCCAGGCCCAAACCGGCCAGAGCTCATTAAATAACAATCAAACTCCGGCTGGCTCATTAACCATCACTTTGGCCCAACTGGCCTCGCATAATTCGGCCGCCAGCTGCTGGTCCGTGATTAACGGCGGCGTTTACGATTTAACCAGTTTAGCGTCCAGCCATTCGGGCGGCGCCGCGGCCATCTTAAGAGCCTGCGGCCTAGACGGCACGTCTATCTTTAATTCTCAAGCGCATTCCGCCTATGCCGTTAACGCTTTAAACGCTTACTTTATCGGAAATTTATCAGCGGCTTCTCCGCCGCCCCCGCCGGCTCCGGCTCCCGCGCCAACGCCAAGCCCGGCGCCGGCACCCGATCCCGCGCCCACACCTCCGCCAGCTCCCGCACCCACGCCGCCGCCGCCTCGTAACAGGCATAATGACGATGATGATGACGATTAAACAAAAGACGCCGGACAGCCAATTGGCTGTCCGGCGTTTTAAATATCTGATATTATTTTTCCAATTCTTGCTTAAACCAATCCACCCAGGGAATTTTTACCGGATTAACATTATTCAGCATGCCCAGATAATAAGTCAGCCAACTGCCTAATTGCAGAATTTCCAGAGCTTGTTCCAGCTTAGTCTGGCCGACGGCTTGATAATCCAGCACAGTAATGTTATTTTTCTTCACCACTTGCTTGGTCAGGACTGCGCGTCTTTGCGCGCGCGGATGATAGAGCGCCGAGTCTATAAAGAAAAAGGCTAAATTTTTATTGTTGCTCTTAGGATAAGACAGGCCTTCCATGGCATAATGATTTAAGTCCGGCAGGATCAGATAGCTGGCAAAATTCTTGCTGGTTTCATTGAATTGGTTGCGCATGATCTGCAAATTGCCTTCAAGATGTTCGGCCGCTACGATAACCGGTATTTTATTATACAATTTTGCGGCCAGCTGTTTAGCGCGATTATTTTTTATCGGCTCGCTCAATTTTAGTTTTTCGCCGTTAGCTTCCAGCCGGTTAATTATCTTTTCCATTTCTTGAACGTCAATTTTCAGCAGACCGGCCTTGGCTAATAGTATGACTGTGCCGAAATTGGTATAACCTACGCCCAGGCGCGGCTGGGTGGACGGGTTATGTTCCACTTTAAACCTATAGCCGGGAAGATTATTTTTTTCCATTAAATCTGCTAATTTGGACACTCGGTGTCCATCGGGACACCGAGTGTCCTGCATCGTAATGCCTAAAATTTTCGCGCCGCGCTTTTTTACTTCTTCATAAGTACTCAAGGGCTCCTCGGTATTGCCGGAGTAAGAGGATATCACATACAAAGTATTTTTATCCACGCTGGCCGGCACGCAGTAACCAGGCGTGATGGTCAACGGCGCTTTTAACTCTTCGCAGAATACGGCTTTAATAATATGAGCGCCCAAATTAGAGCCGCCCATGCCGTTAATTACAATCTGATTAACCTGGCTGTAGCCTTTGGGAATTTTAATCGCTTGCGAATCATTCAGCACCTGCCTTAGCTGGTCAGGCAGGGCGGCAATAGACTCGGCCACGCGGTCAGTGTCTAATTTTTTGTAGAGATTTTTGTTGTCTAGGTTATTCATATTATTTATATCCCCCTTGCAAAGGGGGATTAAGGGGGTTAGTTGCCTTATTATACCATTTTATCTAAAATAATAAAGGGAAAGCTTAATGATTAAGCTTTCCCTGATTTTTTGATTGTTATTTTTCTGTCCCTCCTATATTTTCATTAAGTCTTGTCTGGTTAAACCACGCTCTTCCGCTATTTTCAGCCCGGCCAATAAAATACACTGCCGGACAAAATCAATAATCCAGTCCGCGGCCCCGACTAATCTGCTCCTGGCCATTTCCGCCACTACCTGGCAGTTGCCCAGGCCATCGCGCATGCCGCGCCACATTACCAGCCCTTTAAAACCGCCGCCGCTGTTATCGGCCGGCGAGCCTACTCCGAACACCGCTTCCCGGCGCGTAAGCTCCCGTTCCATGGTTTTAGCATACCGTTGAAAGCGTATCGGCCCTAAATTCGTGCCGGGCAGGCTATTGCCTGTAACTTTATGCGAGGCTGTCCGCCTAACGAACGATTTAAGCTCGTACGGGTTGCCTTTATAGTCGGCAACAATAAAAGTGTAGAACAACAAATTTTCTGGCATGATTTTCTCCTTCCTGTTTAATTAAAAGAACCGTCCTCCTGTTGATATTCTGTTATAGCATAGAATTTAAAAAAATAATTAACAGGGTGCTTTTCCCTTTTAAAAGCCACAATTTTTCTGGTGGGGGTAGGCTCATTTGATTTCCACGAAATCTAATTTTTTTAATTCTTTTTCAACCCCGTCATCGCTCGCCTCTTCTAAATAAAAAATACTGGAAAATTCCTGCTGTTTTTCTTGCTTGGCCAATTGCCAATTTTCTAAAATATTTTTCCGGCTTATAATTTTCCTGATTTCTTTCTGTTTTACCAAATTTAAAGCTTCGTCGGCATTAATATTTATTTTTTTCATAATCATAGAATAATCATAGAAATCCCGATAACGCACCCGGTCATTCATCGCCCTTATTTTCTCGGCCGCGATTTCTCTTATATCCATAACTCGCACCTTTGTTTTAACGCCGTATGCATTTTCATAGTCAAGTTCAAGCGGAGGCAAGACTACATTCTGCAAAAAATCAATTTCCACTTTCGGCAATGGCCAAAGGATATTTTAGCTTTTTGTTAAATAAGGCCAACTCCGCCCTGCTTAATAATTCTATCATCATAATATAGGCGCCATTTGGCGTTAAATTTTTCAGATTCCTTGGTAAATCGCGAATAGCCGAGATGCTTTTTTGAATTTGCCAGCAGTTTTTCGGAATTAATTTCCAGCTCGTCAAACAGCCAGCCGATTTTTCTTTGCATGGAAACTCCGAATTTCAAGGCGTATTCGCGCAGCTTATCAAAATCAATATCGTTTTTATGCTCTTTTAATTTTTCATAAACCAAGCTGGCTGAATAAAAATTATTATCTAAATACAAAAAATCCAGCAGAGCTTTTTCTTCCGTCGCCATATTTATTATTTTACCGTCAAGGCGAATCTGCGTAAAGCCAAAATAATATTTTTTAGTAATTTTAATAAATTTTAAATTATTGCCTTGAAATTTATAATTTTTGCTAAATTTTAAATTTATAGCCGTCACATTTTTTGTGTATTGATCAAACATGCCGTAATAATTCAGCGCTGTGTCAAGCGAAATATATGAATCTTTGTTTAGAGCCTCTGAAATAACCAAAAGCGGCATATCGCTGGTTGATCTTGAGGAAAGATTTTCTATAATCAGATATAAACCATTTTTTATACGCAAAAACCAGCCAGCGCGCGCCAGCATCTGAATGCGATTGTGAGCGGAGGCTTTACTATATTCTTCAGTAAAAACGCTTAGCATGTCGTTAATGGCAACAATTCGCCCGAATTTTAATATTATTTTTTCTATAATCTTAGCGTCTTTTTCACTTAATATTGTATTTTTCATATACTGTTATAAATTATATATGATGTATATCTATAAACATTATACACTAATTATATAATTACGCTAATCCTTGATTTTTCTCAAATAACTTTACTACAATATTGGCAGGCTTAACCCATTACCTGCCACTTTGTTATACCACTTTTTCCAGTACAAAATAAAGATTA
Source organism: bacterium (assembly GCA_030649205.1). Taxonomy (GTDB): domain Bacteria; phylum Patescibacteriota; class Patescibacteriia; order Patescibacteriales; family GWC2-42-12; genus JAUSGE01. The sequence continues at coordinate 3,840 of JAUSGE010000022.1, read as the reverse complement.
AAATCTCCTCGTCCGGTGTTCAAAGGCTTTTTCCTGACTTCCACGATTTTAAAGCCGCTTAATCTGGCCAAATCCGTAATATCCTGGCGCGAATAAGCATAGCGAGTCATAAAATTTTCTCCGTCCGGCGAATCATAAATCGTGCCCGGCCGATAATTTCTGATGCCGCGCTCTTTCATCTCCTGCTCGTAATCCGCCACCGCGTGCCTATAGCCGCCGGCCGCGTGCCGGCTGGCCGATTCCCCTCTGACAAGGGGGGCTAGGGGGATTTCTTTAAGCTCCCGATCTTTTTGTTCATCCATAACCTGGCCATAACCTTTAACCATTTCCTGAAAGCCGCCTTTTTCCCGATCCGGTATGTCAAAGATAAATTTGCCCCTAGGCTTTAAAACGCGCGCGGCTTCGCGGAACAGCTGGATTTGATCCGGCAGAGAATAGTCATGCAATATATTTCGGCCCAAAGAATAAATCGCGTCAAAACTTTTGTCTTGCAAGGCATTATTATGCCAGTCGCCGCGAAACACTTTGGCGGATTTATCGTCTTTTTTTATAGATTCAAGATGCTCCTCGGTAAGATCATAACCGGTCATGTTATAGCCGGCCTGTTTCATGTCCAAGAGCAGGCGGCCGGTACCGCAACCCATGTCCAGCACCAGCCCGTTGTCTTTAATTTCTTTGGTTAAATTTTTAAGCAATTCCACTTCTTCCTCATTCATTTCCTTGTTAAGCGCGTATTCTTTAAAATTTATTTTCTTGTAAAGCTCTTCAATGCTGGTCATGGCGATTTTGTCGTGATTGGGCGTGAAAAAAGCGCGGGCGTATTCCAGATTGCCGATCGCGGCCAGATTTTTATTTTCTCCTTTTTTCCCTTCCGCCTCAATCGCCTGGTTAATCCGCGCGCGCGCGGTTTCAGCGGAGAGGAGGTCGGTAAGAGCGATAACGACAAATTTAATATTAACTTCAAATAGTTTAATTCTGTCTTTTATCACAGCTAATATTTTTTCGGAAGAATATATTTTGTCGCGATCCAATAGTGGCAGAATATCCAAATAAAATGGGTTAAGATCGCCTTGGTAATTTTTTACAAAGTCAATCGTTAAATCAATATTGGTTTTATTATCATTGTTCGCGCGCAATCTTCGCAATGACCACGTGGCGAATCCGTTCAACGGAAATGGATTAATATTATCAGACTGATTGTCAACAATTTTAAGGATCTGCTCAACTGTCCTTACGCATTCGTCCGGTGGTTTGTTCTCTAAAAACTTTTGATAGTTATTCATTAAGCCAAATAACAGCCCGCTTTTTCGCTCCGCTAAATTTTCTATAAATTGTTTAGCCGCTTTATTATATGGCAAATCTGATTTTTGGTTGATTATTTCTAAGACCTGGCGGTCCGGCTGAAATGATATAATTTCCTCAATAAACTTGGGGTCAAAGGCGCTGGTTTTGATTTCATGTTCCAGCTCGCCCAAATTTTTGATAAATTCTTTTACTTTATTATTTTCCGGCTGCAGGATGTAATTTTCGGCTTTTTGTTTAAGCATAAGATTAATCGTTATTGGTTTTATTATAGCAGTGCCATTTAAATTGTATAGTCCGCCAAAATTAAAGGGCAAGTTGTGACAACTTGCCCTATGAACCCGTGATTTTATCGCCGAATGTTAGGGAGCGGCGACATCTCCCTTAATTTTTACCACCCCTTCCGCGGGGTAAATCCTCACCCGCGTATCGAATGGTATGTTGCCAGCATAACCAGCCAAGAGCTGGTTGATGCTGACTTCAAAGTATTCTCGTGCCGACCCTGACGGAGCCGTTGTCTTGTCAGGGCCGGCAAAATCGCAATCGCAGATCGGCCCCCACGGCGCCCCGCAATCGGGGCATTCAAAGCCATGGGAAACCGTAAACCAGCCCAACCCCTTGTTGAGCTGGTTATGAATCTCCCATATTTTGGACTGCTCATATGAGCAGTCCGGGTCCTGCCGCAGAGCCATCGGCTCTGCGGCGTCTTCCCACAAATACCTTTCGTCGTAGTGAAACTGACGAAAGGTATTTGTGGAGTTGTGGATCCCTAATTCTTGATGGGAGGCCAAATGGCCTTCCCCATCAAGTTCAACCCCGAAATTTTTTTTGCCCCACGGCCCGTAAAAGGCCTCATGGGGCTCACAACCCCAGGCATCCGCGAATGAACGCGGAGCCAGGTGAACCAAAATCCGAGGAGTCGCCTTCAACAGGCGAAGCTCCTCTTCGGTCAAATCGGAAAGGCGTTTTTTCGCCTCTCCGATTTTCATTTCTTTGGGGACCAGTAGATAACTACTGTCCCCATTGTCCAGTTGAAATATCTCAATCAAAAAATTTTTTTTCATTTTTCCTCCTCCCTGCCTCTTTCAGGCGGGTTGAAAAACAATTTTTCTCTGGCGGCGAAATGCCCTTGCGCGCCCCGCGGAATTGCGGAAGCGGCCAGTCTGAACCACTGATTAGCACATGATTACTCTGATTTCACTGAAAATACAAACTTTCGTGAAGATTAGTTATTTATCAGTGTAATCACGTGAATTCTGTGCTAATTTGTGGTTCAGACTTATTTAATTGTCAATGAACAACCTTGACTCCGACGCGGCAATTAGCGGTTGATTTTATGATGAACTTATGTTAAGATTGTAGTATAAATGAAATGAAATTTATGAAAAAATCAACGGAAAATAAAGCGATTTTTTGGGATTATGACCTAACTAAAATGGATCTAAAAAATCCAACGGTTTTGGTCTGGTATTTAAACCGCAAACTTCAGTTCGGCGACCTGGCTGGTCTTAAGAAAGCCGATCTTAAAAAATATTTGCCAGAGCTTAATATCAATGATTCTCTGCGCGAACTCTTAGCCAATTTCCTCAAAAAATATGCCTAAAATTCAGCTGACAAAATTACAGCAAGATATCCTTTCCTTTTTCGGCCGGAATTCCTTCGGCCGGAATTTTTACTGGACCGGCGGCACGGCCTTGTCCTATCAATATTTCCATCACCGCGATTCGGTTGATCTGGATTTTTTTTCCGATGATCTTTTTGCCGATGATGAATATTTGATTTTCATAAAGGATCTTAAGAAAGCTTTGGGGCTTGAAAAGGTTACCTTAACCAAGCAATTCAACCGACGCCTCTATCTTGCCAGCCGCCAAGCTGAAAATGTCAAACTGGAACAGGTCTTTTTTCCTTTTTCGGCGATTGAGAAAAGGGGGAATATGCCGGAATTTTCACTAGCTATTGATTCGCTTACTGATGTTATGGTTAATAAAACCTTGTCCATTTACCAACGTAACGAAGTTAAAGATATTTTTGACTTATACTTCTACTTCAACCAAAGGCCAAAATATAATCTTAACCGGCTAATCGCTTTGGTTGAGCAAAAGTTCGGCGTGGCTATTGAGCCAACTCTGCTTTTATCCAAGATTAACGAGTTAGCTCAAAATATTGATTTGCTTAAGCCTCTTTTATTTAATCCGGAAAAAAATTTAACCCAAAAAGTTAAAAGTTTTTTCCAAAATTATTTTAACTCTTTAGCCAAAAATAAACTCGCGTAACCTCGCTTTTTACTGTTTACGCGCTAATCCGCGGTTCAGACGCATTCAACTGAAGCAAACTAAAAGCTAAACCTCCCCTAACCCCTCCTTCGTAAGGAGGGGAATGTTAATTGATTTTTAACATTTTATTTGCTATATTTACTGCATGTCCAAAGCCAAGCTGAAAAAATCCATCAGGCAAGCCATTGCCAATGATCCTCATAAACAGGATATCTTAAAGGTGTCTCTGTTCGGTTCTTACGCCTATGGCCAGCCTAAGCCCAAT
>JAUSGE010000021.1 GCA_030649205.1 bacterium | reverse complement strand
TATTTATTAACAGCTTAAATCTATCAATATTAGCATATTTTTTAGATGTTTTTATTCCAATATCCAGCTCCCACATTCTCCTTTTATATTTTTTCATATTTTGCACTCCATAGTGTCAACTGTAACATGGACGAGTGCAGCGTTTATGTTCTTTTTTATAAAATATGCTATAATAATAAGCAAAGGTCGAAAGAAAACAAATAAAATTATTTTTTCAACATTATGACAATTAAAAAATTTCTTCCGGTTGCCTTAATGATCGCCGTGTCAGCCGCGCTCTATGTTATTATCGCCAGCTACTTTAAATTCAGCGCTCTATGGGCGCCTTTTATCAGCTGGCCATTATACTTTATTGCCGGCGCCAAGCCTTCGCGCTTGCATAAAGAGGTAATCGGGCTGTCGGGCGGCGTGCTGGCCGGCTACCTGGTGCTGCAAGCCGTGGGGCCGATCTCCGGCGTGGTCGGAGCCACTCTGGGCCTGCCGGTAACGGTTTTTTTCACGGCCTTGATTATCGTTCTGCTGGAGCTGACGGATTGGTTTGAACTGGCGCCGGCCTACTTCTTCGCTTTTGCCGGCTACTTCGCTTATCTGTTCGGCAAATTCGGCGGTAATGCCACGGCCTTTCAGGCCATGCTTCCTTTTTGGGGGCTCTTAATGCTGGGCTTGGCCATGGGCTATTTAACCGCTTTCATGAGAAAGAAAATTTTGGAAAAAGAGGGAGTCTACGGTCCGGCGCAAAACACTGTCTTTGACAAAGAGAAATAAAATATAAAAAAATAAAAAAAATAAAGCTCATTCAATTGAGTTTTATTTTTTTTCCGGCAAAACAAAACGGATAATAAAGGTAGAGCCGATTTTTTCCTCGGTTTCAAAATCAAGCGCGGCATTATGTTTTTCAATAATGCTCTTGGCGATATATAAGCCGAGGCCCGAGCCTTCGGTTTGAAATTTAATGGCGTTAGGCGCGCGAAAAAATTTAACGGAGATGAATTTCCGGTCTTTTTCCGGTATGCCGATGCCGGTGTCTTGCACCAGCAAAGCCGCGGTTTTTTCTTCCAGGCGGAAATATATTGTTACTTTGCCTTTATCCGGGGTGTATTTGATGGCATTATCCAGAAGGTTCCTAATGGCAATGGCCAGTTTGGCCGGATCCAGCTTAAGCGGCGGGAGCTTAAAATCCGGAGGCATAAAAATATAATTTAAATTTTTTCTGGCCGCGTCGTTTTTTGTCTGTTCATAAAGCTGTTGGGCTAGCTTGATTAGATCGCTCGCGACAAATTCATAACCGAATTTGCCCTCGTCAATCCGGGAAATATCCAATAAATCATTGACTAGATTAATTAACGCCTGGTTGCTCGTCAGCAGTTTATTAACAATGCTTTTTTGCTCTTCGTTCAACTCGCCGGCATCGCCCCTGGCTAATAAATCCAAAGCCCACTTGGTGCCGGACAGCGGCGTTCTCAATTGATGCGAAGCCGTGGCCACGAAACCTGATTTCATTATCTCCAAATCTTTTTCCTTGGTGATATCTCTTAAAATTTGCATGACGCCGATCTTTTGGTATTGATCGTTAATCGGTACTTGCGTAATTTCCAAAACCAGCTTTTGCGGCCCGTCGGTGGTGAACTCTTTGGATGAGTATTCGGTCTGTACTATTTTGGAAATATTGTAAAAATTTTTCAAGTAGACGTTTTGTTCCGTATCTTTCTCCGCGAAATTTTTTCCTATCACATCCTTGGCTCTCAACCACAAATATTCTTCCGCCCGATGGTTAAAAAACATAACTTTGCCGCCAAGATCATAGATAATCAAGCCGTCTTTTAAGCTTTGAATAGTCGCGATGGTTTTATTTTTTTCGGCCAATAATTCGGAGAAGAGTTTGGCATTAGCCATGGCCGTGGCCGCTTGGTTGGCCGTAATCGTAGCCAGCGCCATTTCAAAATAATCAAACTCATGGATTTGCTTATAATAAATGCACATCCCTCCCAACGCCTCCCCCTTTTTCATCAAAGGCAGGCACAGCACTCCGTGGTAAGCCTGTTTTTTTACCGCCGGCAGCCAAGACGACGGCAATTTAGGATCAGTCTGAACGTCCGAGGTGGCCCAAACTTTTTTAGTGGCCACAGCTCGGCCCACCCAGGCCGTGCCCAAGGTAATCGGGTGCTTTTTGGATTGTACCAGATATTGCCTCTGCATGCCGTAAGCCGCGGTGATAAATAAGCCTTTTTTATCCGGCGTAAATTCCCAAAAATTAACATACTTGGCGCCTAACGATTTTCCCAGGGCGGTAGCGATCTTTTCCAGGATTAATTTAGCGTCCGTGGCCAGCGCTAAGGCTTCGGATGTTTTTTTCAGGGCCGAGAGCATGCGCTTCTGCGCGTTATATTTTTGCTGGCTGATATATTTCGTGGTTTGGCGCTCTTTTTGATCCAAAGTGGTGGTTAAATTTTCCAAGGGTAGCTTTTTCATGTTTTTATATAATCGCTAGATGTTTGCTTTATTATAGCATTATTGGTAAAATAAAAAAATAATACCGTAAATTAACTTTAAAAATAAGCTAAATATTATGAAAAATAACAAACTAAGCAAACTTTCGCCCGGATTAAAAAAATTAATAATCGCGGAAAGCGATAAATCGTCGGCCGGAGCCTTAAGCGCCGGCGTAAAAGCCAGCCGCGCGCCGGTGTCCGAGTTTGCCGAACGAACGCTTAATCATTGCAACGGCGGCTCCACCCTGCAGGCGGCCTTGTGGCTGAAAAACCATCTAGCCAATGGCGGCAAGCTGGTAGTTACTTTGGCCGGGGCTTTAAGCTCGTTTCAGGTCGGAGTCATGCTGGCTGAATTGATTAGAAAAAATAAAGTTCATTTGATTTCGGCCACGGCCGCTAATCATGAAGAGTCATATTACCGCTATGTGGCGCATTCTCATTACGCCTTTATCCCGCGCTACACCGAGCTGACGCCGGAGCAGGAAGCGGAATTGCGCGACGCGGGACTGCGCCGGATTACGGATACATTTCTGCCCGAAGACGAAAGCGTGCGCATTATGGAGCCGCAACTGTTAAAAATGTGGCAGGCGGCCGAGAAAAAAGGCGAACGGTATTTTCCGCATGAATATTTCCGGCGGCTTTTTTCCGAAAAATTAATTTCCGCCGACCGGCAGGCCAATCCGGCCGACTGCTGGGCGCTGGCGGCTTATGAAAACGCCGTACCTATAGTTATTCCCGGTTTTGAAGATTCCACCATGGGCAATATTTTTTCCAGCTACTGCTACGGCGGGCCGCACAAAAAAAAGGGCGAGCTTACCATTAATCAAAATGTCATGAAAACCGGTTTGGAATATTTTCACCTGCTGTACGACTGGTACATGAAAACGGCTGCGGACGCGCCCATCGCTTTTTTGCAATTAGGCGGCGGCATTTCCGCGGACTTTCCAATTTGCGCGGTACCGTCCTTGAAGCACGATTTAAAACTTCACGGTCAAGTCAGGGATTGGGCCGGCTTCATTGAAATCGGCTCCTCGCCCATGTCGTATGGCTCCTATTCCGGCGCCGGCGGCAAAGAAAAAATTACTTGGGACAAACTGTCAACCAAAAGCTATTATCAGATTATCCAAAGCGACGTGACCGTGGCTTTCCCCTGGATCGCGGCGGTGCTATTGGAGCTGTAGCATTTATGTGGCTATTCATCACTATCGGAGCATATTTCATCAACGCCGGCGTCTATGTGGCGGACAAATTTTTATTGTCCAAAAAAATTCACTCATCCATCGCCTACGCTTTTTATGTGGGCGTTTGGAGCGTCTTTAACGCCGGATTATTGCTTTTTTGGCCGTGGACGCCTAATTTGCGCGAATTGACTTTGGATTTATTGGCCGGTTTTTTATTTTTGGTGACCCTGGTGTTTTGGTATAAAGCCTTGCATCAAAGCGAGGCGTCGCGCGTGGTGCCGATTGTCGGCGCTTTGGTGCCGATTTTCAGTTTTATTTTTTCCTTTGTTTTTTTGGGCGAGACTTTATCAAAGACGCAGCTTCTGGCTTTTATCGTTTTAATTTGCGGCGGAGTTTTAATCTCAATCAAACAGACTAAAGTTTATTTATATCAAAAATTCATAACTCGCGTTCGTGAAGTGGCGGGCGATATTTTCGGCGAAGTGCCATCCAGCGCCCAGCCCACCAGCCGCTTAATCGTTAATTCAGTGGTGGCGGCCGTGTTTTTCGCCAGCTACTACGTGCTGATGAAATATATTTATACTTATCAGCCGTTCATCGGCAGTTTTGTCTGGTCGCGGCTGGGGTCGTTCATCGGCGTTCTCTTAATGCTCTTTGTGCCGGACTGGCGGCGGCTGATTGTGGAACAGCAAAAAGGAGCCAAGACGCCAAAAAACTTATTATTCTTTTTAGCAGTCAGACTGTTGGCCGCTGGCGCGTTTATTATGATTAACTATGCCATCAGCCTGGGCAGCGTGGCGATCGTCAATGCTCTGCAAGGCGCGCAATATCTGTTTTTGTTTGTCATTATCTTGCTTATTTCCGCCAAATTTCCTAAAATGCTGAACGAGCAATTGGGCGGCGGCGTGTTTTTGCAAAAGCTGATCGGCACGGTCATGGTCTGCCTGGGGCTGTATTTGTTTATTGCGTGAAGGTTAAGGCTGCCCTTTGTCATTCCCGCGCAGGCGGGAATCCAGAAAATATGATCAATATCAGGCCGGCAAAAATTAAAGATTTATTGGGAGTGGTTAAAATGCGCCTGGCATTGAGTAAATACCACGAAGCTTTTGATAATGATTTTAGAGTGAACAAAAATGCCAAAAAATATTACATTAGTTTGTACAAAAAATATATTTACTCAAGCAAGAAAAAATTATTAGTGGTAGAAAGCAAAGATAAATTAGTAGGCTTCGGTAGCGCTCATATCGCGAAAAAAGAACCGATTTCCCGCGATAAAGAATTTGGGCATATTCGCGATATGTACATAGACAAAAAATTCAGGCGGCAGGGCATAGCCGGAGAAATTTTAAATATTTTTTATAATTGGTTTAAAGAAAAAAATATAAAATATATAGATTTAAAAGTTGTTTGCGCCAATAAATTGGGCAGAAACGCTTGGACAAAATATGGTTTTTTAGATTACGCGATAATAAAAAGGAAACTTTTAAAATGATGATTTATTTAATTTTGCTATTCGCAATTTTATTTTTTTTATTAGCCTGGCGCCGCCTTGATTGGGCGGTGATGTTTTTAATCGCGGCCTTGCCGGCTTATTTAATCAGGTTTGATATTTTAGGTTTGCCCGCGACTTTATTGGAGGTAATGATTTGGACAGTGTTTTTAGTTTGGTTTTTTAAAAATTATAAAATTATTTTTGAAAGAGTGAAGTTGCGAGTTACGAGTTACGGGTTACGAGCCGTTATTCGTTATCCCTTTGACTGGGAAATCGTGTTAATGCTGTTAGTCGCATTAGTCGCGGCTGGCGTGGCCGGTTTTAGCGCCAGCTCCTTCGGTATCTGGAAGGCTTATTTTTTTGAGCCGGCGCTGTTTTTTATTGTGGCACTAAACGTAATGCACGGCGCTAAGGGTAGAGAAAAAATTCTCTGGTCGCTGGCAATTAGCGCCTTGGCCGTCAGCGCCTTGGCAATTTATCAAAAGTTCACAGGCGCGCTGATTGATAACCCTGTTTGGGCCGCGATCGAAACGCGGCGGGTTGTTTCTTTCTTCGGCTACCCGAACGCGATCGGGCTGTATTTGGGACCGATTGTGCTGGTGATGATTGGGTGGCTGACTTCTGTCATTGCGAGGAGCCAAGTACTCTTGGCGACGTGGCAATCTCTGGTTAGATTCCGAGTATGTGAGATTGCTTCGCTCCCTTCGGTCGCTCGCAATGACAAGCTGAAGGCGATATTTGTCAGCTTAACTATTATTCTATCTGTTTTGTCCATTTACTTCGCAAAATCCAAGGGTGCCTTGATGGGCGTGGCGGCCGGGTTAATAGTGTTCGGACTGCTGGCTGGAAAAAAAATCAGATGGGCGGCGGTGGCTGTTGCTTTGGTCGCGGCGGTGGTTATAGCGGCTTATCAGCCGGCTAGAAATTCAGCCGTAAGAAATTTAACTTTGACTAATTTATCAGGCCAAATCAGAAAAGCCGGCTGGACCGATGCTTGGAATATGCTAAAAGACGGCCGGATTATCACCGGCGCCGGCTTGGCCAATTTTCAGCAAGCAGTCGCGCCTTATCATCAGCCCGGACTATTTTTTAATAAGGACAATGATCCTGACTTCCGCAGAAAAATAGTGCTGTTTAACAATGAATATAAAAAAAAGTTTTGGCAGCCTTTAGAAATTTATTTATATCCGCATAATATCGTGTTAAATTTTTGGTCAGAGCTGGGGCTGGCGGGAATGTTATTATTTGTTTGGGTGATTTTAAAATACTTTTGGATGGGAATAAGCGCTCTGTCATTGCGAGGGAGCGCCAGCGACCGAAGTAATCTCACGAATGAAAAATTTTTAATAATTGGATTCATTGGTGCGATGGTTGTGATTGTGGTTCATGGCCTAGTCGACGTCCCTTATTTTAAAAACGATTTGGCGGTTATGTTTTGGCTTTTGCTCGCCATGATGAGTCTGATAAAATTAGAAAGCGTTAATAAGTAAATTAAAAATATGAAATTTTTTCAATCAAAAACCGAGGACGGCAAAAAATTAATTTGGCGAAGCGTTTTAAATTCGCTGGGCGTTTTAGCCTATGTTTCTCTGGTAGTAACCTTCATGCAAAACGCCGAAAGAATGTTCGGCAAAGAAGACAACGCGCTGACCGGCGTTATTGTGCTAATGCTTTTCGTCCTCTCCGCCTTAATTACCGGTTTATTAGTATTAGGCCGGCCGATTATGCTTTATTTGGACGGAAAAAAAGCCGAAGCCGTGAAAATGCTGATTTATACCGGCGCTAGTCTGTTTGTCCTCTTACTGTTTGCCATCGGCGGCTCGCTTCTGCTAAGGTAATGAAGTATGGCGGAATAGCAGAACGGTTGACTAATAACTACTCGTATATTATAATTACAATATGCGAGTTAAAATCTCCAAAAACGAAAGGAAAAAATTATTTACTGCCGTAATTGAACGTTACGGCGGTATAAAAAAGTTTTCAGATAAAACAAAAATTAACCGCAGGACTCTAAATGATTGGCAAAGAGGCGCAACGACAATACCGCTAGAGAAATTTAATAAATTTGTAAAAATATTAGATTTTAAAGTAAATGATTTTTTACCTCAAATTATCCCCGACTTCTGGCACATAAAGGAAGCCAGCAGGAAAGGTGGTTTAGCCCGGTTTAGTAAGTATGGGAATATAGGAACCGCGGAGGGCAGAAGAAGGGGCGGGCTGACTTCAATCGCCATTCATAAAAAAAATGGTACGTTGTTTAATAATATCAAGCCCATTAAAAAATCCAGTAAATCGGAAAAGTTGGCGGAATTTTTCGGTATTATGTTCGGTGATGGCCATTTATCCAATTATCAAGCCAGCGTAACGACTAGCTCCGAAACAGACAAAGAACACGCGTTGCACACAAAGAAATTAATTCAAGAGCTGTTCAATATTAAGCCATCTTTTAAAATTAGAAAGCAAGAAAATGTAGTTATTGTAGTGGCTTCGTCAAGAAATCTGGTAAAATTTTTAAATAAAAATGGCATGCCGATCGGTAATAAGATAGAAAATAAGCTTACCGCGCCTGATTGGATAAAAAATAATAGCCTGTACCGGAAGGCTTTTATCCGCGGTTTATTTGATACGGACGGCTGTGTGTATTTAGATACTCATAGGATAAACAAAAAAACATATAAACACTTAGGGTTGACGATAACCAGTTATGCTGATAATTTGATTTTAGATATAATTGATTTTTTAAGAAGCTTGGGTTTCTCGCCGACCAATCGAAAAACGCAAAAATCGGTTTTTCTAAGGCGCCAGCAAGAGATAGTAAGATATTTTAAGGAAATTGGAACAAATAACCCAAAACATTATAATCGCTATATCAAATTTATTGGAGAGGTACCGAAGTGGTCGTAACGGGCCGCACTCGAAATGCGGTTGGGGCGCAAGCTCCACGGGAGTTCGAATCTCCCCCTCTCCGCATGGAAAAAATTTACGAAAAAATATTAGAATTAGTTCGTCCCTATTATGAAAAGGGGCGAGTTTATGATTTGGGCCAAATTGATTGGATGATGAAGTAAGTTGATTTATTGGCCGACAAGCTTAATCTGGATAAAACTATTTTAATGCCCCTGGTCATATTGCATGATATCGGTTATGCCGACCTTTTCCGTGAGCTCGGTGACGCTCATTTTTCTTTTTGCCAGCATCACGTCCAGGTTGATGATAATTGCCATAGATTTATTTTAAACGGTTAAATCGTTTTCCGCTTTTAGGTCGACCGCGCTTCGCAAAAGTTTTTCAAACACAGCGGCCGCGGTGGCGATGACGATAGAAATAAAAGTAGTCACAATGCCCACAGCAACAAAGCCCGCCGGATCGTCACCTTCGGCATGAAATATCCTAAGGTATAGTCCTGCCATCACAATTAAGATACCGAGAACGATCGCGCAATATTTTATCGTCCGTAAAGCCTTTACGGAGTTTAGCGAGAATACTTTATTTTGCCCGATGTAGCCGAGCAATTTAAACGCTTGATACAGGGCAACAAAAAATGGGATAGAGGCTAAGTACCCATAGATGATAAACGGATCGGCGTAAATACTGAACAGGTCTAAGTTCGCGGCTCGGCCCTCGGTCAAGGGAAACCGGATCATGATGGCCAGCGCCACGACGCCGATAAGCACAATCACTATCCGCAGAAATATTGTTGAGACTTTTTTCATAGGTGGCCTTTAGGATGAGTTCTGTTATTGGTGCGCTGTACAGGATTCGAACCTGTGACCTTATCCTTAAGAGGGATCTGCTCTACCAGCTGAGCTAACAGCGCTTGATGGTGGTGGCGGGTGGGCTTGAACCACCGACCTTAGCGTTATGAGTGCTACGCTCTAACCAGCTGAGCTACGCCACCAAAAATATTTCCGATTTGTGATTTTGGATTTTAGATTTTAAATTTATTTATTTCTGCCCGGCTTTAGCCGGCGTTATTAAATCGCCAATCAATAATCGTAAATCAAAAATTTCCTTGTGCCCCCGCCAGGATTTGAACCCGGAACGCTTGGTCCGAAGCCAAGCGTGATATCCATTTCACCACAGGGGCGGGAACTATGATATAAAAAACTCCTGTCCGCGGAGTTCTATTATAAAATAACACAACAATCCTAATAAATCAAGATCAGACTGTCATTGCGAGGAGCGTAATCGCGACGAAGCAATCTCACAAATGGTAAGTTTTGCCTAAAGATTATTCTTCGTGAGATTGCTTCGCTTCTTTCAGAAGCTCGCAATGACATAATAATTATACTCGTCTTTATATAATTTATTTATTTTTAAACCGGCTTGAGCGGCCAATTTTTTCAATTCCCCATTAGCAAAAGCGTGATAATAACGTCGGCTAGCTTGCCCGCCATTACTGTTTTTCCAGTCAAACAAAATATCGCCAAAGTCCATTTTGTTTTTTCCAACTAACTTCAAAAACCCGTATTTAAAAATCAATTTTCTAAATTTTCGCTGGCTCCATAAATTCCAAACCGTAATAATAATTTTTCCATCAGGTTTTAATTTATTTTTCATCTGCTCCAGCGCCTTAAGCCTTAAATCTTCACCCGGCAGATGATGCAAAACCGCCGCGCAAAAAATATAATCAAAATCTTTTTCCGGCAGTTTGTTTAATTTCAAAATATCAGCGACTAAAAATCTTTTGTCATTGCGAGGAGCCGTAATCGGCGACGAAGCAATCTCACGAACATAATTTTCTCTCGCAAACTTTATCAGCTTCTGACTGCTATCCACTCCCAAATAATTTATTTTTTTATCAGCCAGAGCTCCAGCCAGTCTGCCGTTCCCGCAGCCCGCGTCCAGCACCCGGTCGCCGTCTTTCACCATACCGGCCAGCTTTAAGAGCTCCGGCCATAATTCTTTTTTTCTGCTCGCGTCAAAATCAGCCGCGATTTCTTCGTAGTTGCGCTTCACTAATTCCAACAATTTTTTTTTCGTTTTTTGGTCCATGTATTTGTCCCCCTTACAAAGGGGGATTAAGGGGGTTAATTCACTACCATTTTTTTACCATTTTCCGCCCAAAAAGAAAAGGGCGGCCAATTTGTTGGTCGCCCTTTGTTAAATCCCTTAAAATAAGGGGGTTGTTTGTTTAAAGTTCTATTTTCCCGGGGGAGGCAGGACCAGATTATTCGCCGGTCCAAAGATCACTTCCCGATCGCCTTCCTCTACTATGCCAACATCCATCATCTCATAGCCAGCTTTTTTACCGATTGCAATGGTACGCTCGGCTTCTTCGGGTGGCACGTAGACATAGTAACCCGCCCCCCAGTTAAAAGTCGTCAGACAGTCCTCCAAGGTCACTCCCAATTCTTTCATAAACAAGAATAGAGGCGGGATTTGCTTAAACCAACTATGGATGCGGTAAGTATGCGGCCTTTTGTCAAAAGCGACTTTTGCTACACCGCTACCCGTACCTGGCAAAAGAGCATGTATGTCAACCTCATTCTCCTGCAGGGCTTCAACCAGGTTGACATAACAAGTTGCCGGAATAAGCGCTTCATCACCAAGCGTATTCCCGTTTGGAAGTCTGGTAAGAAATTTATCCGGCAATTCCAAGCCGCGCTTAATGACTAGGGAAAGTCCGTTCATGTGAATACCGGAGGATTTTACCGCAATGATATGATCGCCCAACTGAAGTTTTCTCCCCGTAATTTTCCGCTCCCTGGGCGCTATTATGCCAATCATAACACCGCTTAAAGTCGGGGCGCTCTCAACCGGAGCCTCGGCATTTACCAAATATTTAAGAGACGAAGATTCTCCTGCCGGTAAAGCCGCGCCGCACATTTCACAGCCCCTATAAAAACTTTCCACTAAATCCCCGCGCCGTAATTCATCCATTCCCCAGTTATAACTGTGGGCCGCGACTTCATCCAGATAGACAACCGGCATAGGTCCTTGCGCAATTAGATCATTACCGGCCGCCAGCATTGTATCTATTCCGATTCCCTTGTAATAGCTTCTTCCGGTACCGGCATATTTACGCATCCACTCGGCGAGCCAATTTTTAGTTCCTAAACCTTCCATGGTTGCGCACCAAGTATGGGCAAGTGAACCGCGATATTCATAAAGCGCCCCATGCGCCCCGACCGTATCTTGGTCAATGTACACTCCGCGTTTATTGGGAAAAGTAAGCGTGCGTTTTCCCATTTCCTGCATCGCCCGCCTTAAAATTTCCGCCTCAGAATAATCAACTACTTCGGCATATTCGCTTTTTTCTACCATTGAGTTTCCTCCTCTTCATTTCCCCGGCGGCTGAAGCGCCGCCGGAGGGTTAAGTGTTATTCATCATTATTTTGGTGCTGTTCCGCGAACTCCCGCAAATTCTGGAAGACTTGAAGATAATATGACACAGTCAAATTTTCTTGCATTTCTTCCGGCAGCCAAGCTCCGGTTTGAGCGCGCATAACTCTTTCCACGTGGGGCATAGTATAAGTATGCCGCCCATCTCGGGAACAAATTCCCGCAATTCCTCGCGGCGAACCGTTAGGATCCCATGGATAAAGTTCAGTCGGATTTCCTAAATCGTCAGCGTAAAACATCACAACCAGTTTTTCGTCAATTACCCTTTGGTAAAAATTCGGATCATTGGAATAAATTCGTCCGCCGCCATGAGCCGACCAGATTCCCAAAAAAGCCCCTTCCATTCCCTGAAAAGCGACGGACTTTGATTTGGGAAAAACTACGTTAATCCAGTTATGCTCAAATTCGCCGGAGATATTTTTTTCCATTCTGGGCCAATTTTTTTCCGGTTCATCCGGAAACGGCGCCCAGCCCAAATACAGAAAGGCCTGCATGGCATTACACGGGTTGTAAGAGCAGGTGTTCTTTCTGCTCTTAAACCTGTTCGTTGTCGCGGCCGCCAGTTCATTAAACCGGATGGTCGCGGCCCAGCCTTTGCCGTGTCTGCCAGCGTCGCGATTAGCAAAACCGCCGACCGGCAAAAGCACTTGAAATGGATCCAAGGTAGCAATGCCATTAACTAAATCCGTCATATGCACGTCAACCGGTTCCATTCCGCCCATGAACGCCATCTCGGCCATTTCCCGATCGCCATTACTGCCTTCTTCCCGCAGAATCGCCGCTTTAATCTTGTTAGTCTTGATCATAATTTCCGGCGTAGTTGGCTTTGGTACATACGTCAGCCGATAAGCCGGAATATCACGGTCAAGCGAACGCTCATATCGCTGGTCAGCGCATTCTGGATTGCGGAATTGCCTTTCCATCTGATGGCTGGTAGCTTCCCACCAGCCGCGCAAAGTCGGGGTTTTTTCCTCAAACACCGCCTTGCCCTGGTGCTGAATTCGCGCGTACTTTTCCGCGGTGGTCCGGCCCAATACGTGATATGTAACTTTTTTATGATCCAGCCAAGCGCGAATTTTATTCTCTTCACTCGGCAAGTACTCGCAAATCCAACCCGCCTCTTCGGCCATAAGCATCTGGAGCGGGTCTTCGCAATCGCCGTCGCGATCAGGCAGGGTAATATCAAAACCGCAGTTGCGAGCCATTATCATCTCGCTGGCGGTTGTGATCAATCCTCCGTCGCTTCGGTCATGCAGAGACAAAATCAGCTTATTTTTCACCAGCCGCTGAATAGATTCCAGACTGCGATAAAAGAGATATGGATCATCAATATCAGGCGACTCATTGCCCAGCTGTTTATTACAGTAAGCTAACGCTGAACCGCCTAACCGGTATCTTCCTGGCGATGGGTTGATATACATCAATTTGGATTGGCCCGGACGCTTAATATCCGGCGTGACGAAAAGCGACAGATCAGGAACCGTGCAATAGCCGCCGATAATACCGTGACGGAAAGATTTGATAATTTCATTTTTCAGCTTCTTCAGCAAAAAAAGACTGTCTTTCCCGCCGTCAGGCTGAGCCATGCCTTGATTTTCACAATATGTTCCGAGTTCATTGCTAAGAACCGAAATCGCTTCAACCGCACGGTAAAGAGCCGCTCCCTCGCCCAGAAAATTAATTGCCCACATCCAATTCACCGAACATTTGACATCAGCCCAACCGCTCAAGCCTACCCCCGCCATATTGGTCAGCATTTCGGCGTAACTCATTCGTGCGCCGGCTGCCGAATCAATCATCATCTTAAGCGGTTGTTCTCCGAGCGCTGAAGTCATGCCGCAGTTTGAATTATGTGACAAGGCGAATATAGCCGCGTCGCCAATTGGTATCTGCATCGGACCTTGACATTGCTGGGAAATAGTTCTGCCTTTGACGCTCCGATCCATCATGTTAGTCAGAAAACCCTTTGAGCCGACCGCTACATTGCTAAATATTAATTTAGTTGCTTCAGCGATTGTCATCGACGGTAAATCCAAGGGCAAAAGTTTTTCTTCGCGAGTAGTGTAGTGATATTCCCTTTGCGGCAATTTCCCCAGAACTTTTTTCAAGTTGTGGTCAACCAAAATTTGTCCGGTTTTGGAACTTTTCACCACCATGCGGCCGGTGCCGGTATATTTAGCGAATCTATCCATCGGGCATCTTTCCCGCTCGCATATTTGCTTAACTTTTTCAACCAGGTCAGAAGAAACGGTTAAGAGGTTTGATTCCTGAAACTCGGCGCTGAAAGCCACCCACTCGGGAATGTTTTCAACACCCCGGCTAACCTGATCTAGATCCGCTTCAATACCTTCAGGATCGGCCGCCTCGGCCGAACAAGCTCCTAAACCTCCGGCTCCTTGGTCATGAATTCCTTTAACGGGATTTTTACTTCTCATTTCCGCCAGAGCCGTTGTGACTCTAATATTTTTTTGAGCCATTTCCGGGTCTACTCGTTGTACCGCTTTTTGAGCAATCGCTTTTTTTAGTGCTCCGCCTCCCTGGCTGGAAAAATGTCCTCCGCCAACTCCGGTGGGATAAATCGGGCCGCCGATACGAAGCTGTTCATCGCCGATTTCTGGCGGTATTCTTTTTATATTCTCTTCAAAAATTCCGCCATTACCCTTAGTATATAAAACCGGTTTGAAACAGGCTTCACGGCGTCCGTCCGGCATAACCATTTCCAGAGAACGGGTAAAACCGCCAAGGCAGGGATAACCGTTTTCGTTAGCCGAGATAATATAACCTCTGAAAGACTCAATTACCATATCTTTGGGATGCGCGTTGCGTAGTTTTTTTGGTCTTTCTTCCCATGAAAGAGGATAATCACGCAAAAATAAATGCGGCCAGCAATAACCGCCAGAATGGAAAAAAACTGATCCGCCTCTTCCAGTACCCTGCGAGTCCCTCTCCATGCCGATATCACCGGTTCCCGCTCCATTGAAGGCTTCTTCTCCTGTAGGGGCATTATGAGATTCAGCCGTGCCGGTGGGGTTGATCTTAACTTCCACTATCACGAAAGAAGAATATTCTCCTGGCCGTTCCGGCATCAAATATTCAACCGTATACCCGTCAATGGCGCTGGAATTGTCGTAAAATCCGATTCTGCTGTTTCCCAGGTTTTTCTTAAGTGGCATCTTGATGAGTTCAAAGGGTGAATACGGCATTGCTACGCCATCAATGAAATATTTGCCGCTGAATTCCCAATGGCGAGAATGCGAACTTAACAACTGGGCGAGATGAAATAGGGAAACATCTGAAGGATCAACTCCTTCTTCCTTATACATCTCATAAGTCCAATTAAGCATCCAATCATCAAAACCCAATTGGTGTTTATTGTTGAAGGCTATTAGCGGTTGTACATCTTTTTCAGAAAGAGGAAGATAGACGACTGGATCTGGCTTCGGTCCGCGACTAAAATATTTAAGCGGTCTTTTGTACCAGCTTTCAGTCCAGTATTTCTTTGTATCTCTAACATACTGCCGAACCTGATCTTCCGGCATTAAGAGTCGTTTAAATTCCTCCGCCCTGACAACTTGCGGAATGCCCATGTTATGGAAAATCTGCGTCAGGTTGGTTGAATTGGCGGTGGCATATTCAGGCGGAGGCCCGATTTCCACCACTTGATTACCATTACCGTCATACAAAAACGGTTTTTCAGAAATCTCGTCATCGGCCAGAAACCATTTCAGCCTATTAAGCTGGGCATCGGAAAGCTGGCGATTGAGCTTAATCATAAAATGCGTTTCTCTGTCCGGCGCTTCCGGTCTGCAAAAATGCAAAATTTTACTCATCTTTTCCTCCTTTAAAATTTTTATCTTTGCTCTAAAATCCTTCTGGCCGCCATTTCCACGGCGCACGGCAGAAGCAGCCACTCATAGGGCAAAACATGCTTCTGCAACCGTTCGGCCAGTTGCGACAGGGCGTAATGATCCGACATTAAATCATGAATCAGCACCGGCGGAATTTGCACCATGGCCTGGATTAAAGGCTGGCCTTGATCCGGATCAGCTATGACTTCATGAACCGTAGGATAAGTAAAAAATCTATCCGTGCTGATGCTTTTCATGCCGCGTTCAATTTGATCCTTAATGGACAGAAGAACATGCTCATGAACTTTAAGGCCGTACATTTTTTTGCCGCCATGCTTTTTTGGATCAGCCGGATGGATATTATACATAGGAAACCCCACGAAAGGCTGAAACACCACAACACAGCCCACTAAAAAGATTAATTCCAGATCGTAGATACCGAACAGTCTATCTAATTCATTCCTAAAACGGTCTGAACCCAGCGCTTTTTTGTCGACCACCACGGCCTCCACCTGATTGCGCCGCGCTTTTTCCAAACAGCCTACCCCGGGTTTAGTACTGATTAACACGATTGATTCCGCGTTAGTAATGTTACCGGAATTACAGGCGCTCATGATAGCGTTAGCGTCCGTACCGCTGCCTGAAGCAACTAATCCTAATCTTACTTTTTCATTGTTGTCTGGCATGCTTTACTCTCCTCTCTTGAATTTTGTTTAACTTATACTGCCATTACTGAAAATCAGTAAATTTAATTGTCAATGTTCCATCCAAAATAAAACCAACCTCCTTATTCGGGGTCGGCTGTATTTGCTTAAAAATTAACTTATTTTTACCTAAAAGTCAAACCGCCGGCCGGCGTTAACAATATTAATTTTTTCTTCATTTGGCGGCGATAGAATGGAATAGCTAAAAATTAATTATAAATTTATGAAAAACGTCATTACCTGGTTTGAAATTCCCACTAACAATTTTGACCGGGCCGTAAAATTCTATTCGGAAATTCTGGGAGAAGAAGTCAAGGTGGAAGATTTTATGGGGCAGCAGCTTGGTTTTTTCGCCATGGATAGTATGGAGGGAGTGGGCGGCAATATCATGCCGCCGGATCAAAATTTTAAGCCGTCAACCAACGGCGCGCGCGTTTATTTCAATTGCCAAGGCAAGTTAGACCAAGTGCTGGCACGGGTGGAAAAAGCCGGCGGCAAGATCATTAAGCCGAAAATTAATATCGGCCAGCCGGGCTGGATCGCCCTGATAAGCGACAGCGAAGGCAATATCGCCGGACTGCACAGCGCGGTTTGAGCGATGATTAATCAAGGAGGCCAGCCAAAGCATGCCAAGTAAAAAGATACCAACCGACTGAAGCTGTTATCCGGCCGCTGAACAAGGGGCCGGATTTTTATCCGCTGATTTTATTTTTGGCTTTTCATTTTGGCCAGCGCCAATTTTATCTCATCCCAGCTATACTCTTCGCCCAGAGCTTCGCGGATGGGAGTGAGTTTGTCCGCGCCCACAGCCTGCGCCGCGGCCATGATCTTTTTCTGCTTATCCAGACTGACCAGCTTATCAATATTTACCCCCAGACCTTTTTCCACCAAAAAACATAGGTGCCCGATTACTGTCCCGACCGCCAGCTCCCGCGCCTCCGCGATTTTTTCCAGGCTCATGCCTTTATTCCATAAATCGTAAGTTTCCAGCTGGGTCAGTTTGGTGGGCAGATTACTTACTTTTTTCTCATGCCTTTCTTTAACCTGAACTTTTTCCACCGCGTCCATTTTACTGACTAAACAGTTATCGCACTTGGCGCATTTACCCGCTTCCAGCTCGCCGAAATAATCCAAAATATACTTCTGCCGACAGGTATTATGATAAATATAATTTTCCATTAAGTCCAGTTTTTTGTAAGCATGCTTCAATTTATATTTCAGCGCCGCGAAGTCCAGCTTAACTTCACCGCCGTCCACGCGCTTTAAAATTTTTAACTCCGTGCCGCGAAACGGCGGCACATATTCGGCCAAATTAAGCTCAACCAATTTTTTTATTAGCCGTAACAGCGCGTCCTTTTTCACTTGTAAAATCTCCGCCACCTCGTCCAAATTAGCATACATCCCATTTTCCAGCTCTTTGCCATATTTATTTAATAAGCGTTCTAAAGTTTCCCGCTGACCCTTGCTTTTCAGCATTGGATATTGGATATTGGATATTGGATATTTCAAGTATGCCTGCCCCACCCGCTCATGCGACCGCGTCACATAGCCTTCGCGCTCCAAAATTTTTATGGCCGTGCCCACGGCCATGTCCGGCAATTTATCCGACAGCCGTTCCGCGATTTCGGCGTAAGTAATTAACACCGTGTCAGATTCAAAATCTTTCAAAACTTCGTAAATTTCCAAAACCATTTTCGGCGGCGGATTATCGCCTTTGATAAAAAATTCCTGCAGATACCGATCGCGCGGGCTGTACAGCAGGAGACAAAAACTCTGCTGGCCGTCGCGGCCGGCCCGGCCCGCTTCCTGATAATAGGCTTCAATCGTTCCCGGCATGTCGTAGTGGATGACAAATCTTATGTCGCGCTTATCAATACCCAGGCCAAAGGCGTTAGTGGCCACGATAACTTTGGCCTTGCCGGCCATGAAATTTTCCTGCACCCATTTCCGGTCTTCCGGCAACATGCCGGCGTGGTAGCTGGCCGCGGAAATATTATGCGCCAATAATGCCTGCATCACCTCGTCGGCGCGCGAACGCGTACCCACGTAAATTATGCCCGAGCCGTCCGGCACGCTGGCAATCGCGTCTAAAACGAACTGCGGCTTGCGCGAGTCCTGCGTGTTGATCACGCCAAACTGCAGATTGGGCCGGGCAAAACCGGTAATCACCAAATTCGGATTAACCAGGCCTAATTGCTTAATGATATCATCTCTGACTTCCAGCGTGGCCGTGGCGGTTAAGGCAACAACAGTCGGATTGCCCAGCATGTCAATCGCGCTTTTCAGCTTGATGTAGCTGGGCCGAAAATCATGCCCCCACTGGCTAATGCAATGCGCTTCGTCAATGGCGAACAGGCTGACCTTTATCTCGCGCAAAGCCGCCATAAATTCCGCGCTATAGAATCTTTCCGGCGCGACGTAGAGCAATTTATAATTTCCAGCTTTCACAGCGTCCAACCGGTTAGCGGTTTCCGCTTGGCTGATAGAGGAATTTATAAACGTCGCCGGAATACTGTTTCTCAAAAGCCCGTCCACCTGATCTTTCATTAAAGCGATGAGGGGGGATATGACTAGAGTAACGCCGTCTAAAACTAAGGCCGGCAATTGGTAGCATAAAGACTTGCCGCCGCCGGTTGGCATGATCACCACGGTTGACTGGCCAGCCAGGATATTATCAAGCACTTTTTCCTGGCCCGGCCGAAACGAATTAAAGCCGTAATGTATTTTTAGGAGCTCCAGAAGTTGTTGTTTTTTGCTCATAAAGCGGTGGACACTCGGTGTCCAATTTACTCAAGTAAGTATTTCTTTAAAACTTTATTCTCTTTTATGTCCGGTATAATTTCTTGGCAAAACGATTTAAAATTTTCCGACTCTCCGAATTCCTCCCTGACAATGTCTAAATTGCACAAGTTGCCGCTTCTCATGCCGACGCTGTCCAAATAGCTGGCCCACGGCCAATTTTCCGTTTTGCCTAAATTATGGATTTCATGGTTGCAGTTTACGTATACTAACAATTTTAACAGATAGCCGTAATTATCAGCATGAATAGCTTTATAAGCGCCTTGAAACAGCGAGCCGGAACGGGAATATTTTTCATTGAAATACTTTGCATACCCCATGCTTAATTTATGCATGAATTTTTCTATCCCTCCTTCGGCTGTTTGGCCTAACAAAAAATGATAATGATTTGGATTCAAGCAATAACTTATGAAATCAACGGCCGGTGGACACTCGGTGTCCATATGGACACCGAGTGTCCTTTCTTTTTTTCGCAGATTGTCTAGCTCATATATGCTGCCAATAGCTTCTAATCTGTTAAACTCCCGCATGCTTCTTAAAAATCTCAAATAGTCATAGTTGTCGGCAAAAATATCCCGCGCTTCAACCCCGCGGTTGTAAATATGATAATATTCGCCGCTTTGAAACTGAAACTTGCGCATTTTGACAAAAAAATTAAAATAATCTACCTTAAGATTAACAGACAAAAATTTTACCGTCAAAGAGGGGGAAGTTTGCTCCTTTTATTTTTTAACATTTTATCATAAGGAGGCTGAACATGGGTCTTATAAATTTGTTGCGGTTGCGCCGGCCAAAGGGCATGCATATTCATTTGCGCCAAGACGATCTACTGAAGTTAGTTGTCATGTTTTCCAATATCTACGGCTGGGTATTGGATATCGGTAATTTATTAATACCAATCAAGTCGCCGGAGCAAGTTAGAAGGCGACGCGAGGAAATTGAAGCTAACAATATTAGCTTCAAATTTCTTTTGTCAGTTATGCTTACTGAGGACATGATGCCGGATCTGTTGGAAGAGTGCCATGAGGCCGGCGCCGACGTTTTGAAGTACCAGCCTTTCGGCACTACTACTAACTCGCAGTTCGGCGTCAGGCTGGAAAAATTGCGGGAAAAGTACGATGTACTGGAAAGAGCCCTGGAATTGCGAATGATTTTTACCGGTCATTGGGAATTGCCATATAATCCTTTAACCGGCAAAGATATTCCTCTGCCGCTTAGGGAAGAATTGTCTATTCCCTATTTGTCTGACGTGATTGATTATTTCCCCGGGCTGACCATCGGCGTTGAGCATATCAGCGGTCGGCCCATGCTCCAGTTTGTTCAGCAGGCGCCGCTCAATGTGTTTGGCGGCATTACCGCGCATCATATGGGCTGTACCAGGGCGGATATGCGCGATCAAGGCTCATTTAATCCTCATTATTCTTGCCGGCCGGTTTTAAAAGATTTTGAGGATTGTCTGGCGCTGATGACCGCGGTCAGCGCTGAAGATAACGATAATCTTATCTTCACGCCTGATTGTGCGCCGCACCTAAAAGAACGAAAGGAAACCATGTCCGATCCCCCTGTTGGCATTTTTGCTCCCGGACATATCGGCATACCGCTGATTATTCAGGGCTTGGAAAACGTCGGATTGCCCATTAGAGAAACTGCGTTGAATAATTTTTTCAGCTATAACGCTGAAAGAATTTATAGTTTGCCTCCGGCTGACGATGAGATTGTTCTCGTGCGTGAACCTTGTATTGTACCGGCAGAGTATAATGGCATTGTGCCGTTATGGGCAGGGCGCCAGCTTAATTGGCAAATGAAAGAATACTAACTCCGTGGACACCGAGTGTCCACCATTCAAAAATAAATTAAAAGGCCGGAAAATTCTCTCCTGAGAAGTTCCGGCCTGATTTTTTTATTTCAAATTTTTATAATTCTTGCACCTCCATTTTTCCTACCATATCCTGAATATTTCTGGCACCGTGCCGCCGCATCCAGCCGGATAAACCAGTGAATATTTCGTTAAAGATATTATGATTAGAAAATATCCGCGAAGCCGGAGCGACTACATTAGCGCCGGCTAAAATCAATTTGGCCGCGTCTTGCCAGCGGTATATGCCGCCCATGGCGATGATGGGCAAACCGATTTTGGCGCTATACAGTTCGTAGACCGCGGCCAAAGTTTTCGGTAAGACCGCTGGGCTGGACCAGCCGCCGGTAACTTTGGCCAGCGCCGGCCGCCTGGTCCAGATGTCAACATCCATACCCTTGATTGTATTAGGCAAGGCCATAGCGTCAGCGCCGGCCTGTTTCGCGGCCAAGACCACTTCAATTAATCTATCCGCTTCGGCCGGTAATTTAACAATTATAAATTTATCCGGCGCTGATTCTCTGGCCAAAGCCGTGATTTCCCTGACATCATCGGGTGATTTGCCAAACATAATGCCACCCGGCTTTACCACATTCAGGCAGCTCACATTCAAGGTAATAGCCGCAACCGAAGTTAGCCCCAGTTTAGCCGCGATCAACCCATACACCCCAACAAAGTCAGCGGAAATATTTACTGAAACCGGCTTACCAAGTTCCAGCCATCGCGGCAATTCTTCCTTTATGAAATTATCAATCCCGTCGCTTTCCCTGCCGATGGAGTTAAGCATGCCATGAAAAGTTTCCGCGACTCTGGGGCCAGGATTGCCAAGTCTGGGTCGCAATTCAGCACCCTTGGATTCATACATGCCGATCCTCCGAGTGTCAACCAAGCTCTGCCTGATAGCCGGCAGACTCAAACAACCGGCTCCGTTGGTAATGGGATATTTAAGATACAGTTCTCTGCCCTGTTGGCCAATTAGAACCGTATCCATGGGATTAACGGCAAGCGATTTTCTATATGGCGCATATGGCACAATCGGCGCCGGAATGTATTTGGGAATTAGCTTACCCCAATTAACTTCTCTGGCGTTGAAAGGATTATCCAGGCAGACATGTTTAACAATCTCATTGCCAGACTCGTCAAAGCAAAATACCGGACAGCCTTTGCAGGAGCCGACCCCGCAAGCCAGCTTTCTTTCCAAAAAGACATAGCACTTGTTGCCGCTGGCCTTGGCCAGGTCAGCGACTTTTTCTAACATCAGCTCCGGTCCGCAGGCCACCACTATAGACTTACCCTGGTCAATTAATAATCTTTCAGCTAATAAGTCAGTAACCAGGCCTTTATGGTGCTCGCCTTGGCCGTCTTCAGTAATAATTTTTACCGCACAGCCGGCTTGCTCCAGATTTTCTTCCACCACCGCCATCCAGCAATAACCGGAAGAAGTTGGCAGAGTGTCAATGGCATGCGGCCAGCCTTTCTTATTGCCAAATAAAATGGTTACTGATTTTCCATTCCTGGCTAATTCTTTTGCCGGCAGCATACAGCAGGAAATACCTATGCCCCCGCCCACAAAAACATAACTTTCATCGGCCGGGTCTATGGGCATAGGTTTGCCCAAAGGACCGCGTACGTCAATCCGGTCCCCCATTTCCAGCTTGGCAAAAGCCTCGGTATTGCGCCCTCTGATGTTAAACCAAATGCCAAAGCTCCGGTAATCTTCCACCATACTCTCGGCGATAGAAAAGGCGCGAAAAAACGAATCGCCTAAAATCAACGGCTTCAGCATAATAAACTGTCCCGGTTTTATCACTAATCCCTCGGGACAGCTAAACTCCAGATAAACAACTCCGGCTTGTCCATCTTTGTAGCAATGGGTTACGGTTGCCTTAAAATTCCTGGCATGTTGTAAATGATCGGAATGGTCAAACATTTTTCCCTCCTTTAATATATTTTTGTCATTACCACCATTTTTTGTCATTCCCGCGCAGGCTCCCCGTTTTCCTTTTCGGCGCCGAGGTCGGCGCCGAGGAGCAATCCAGAAAATTTTTTTCTTAAACTCATCTTACTTTGATATATTACGCGTGTCAAATTTTTAAAAAATAATAGGGGGCGCTCGTAAGCATCCCCCCTGATGGAAAAAAGTTTATAAAAACAGTCTTTACTCTCTTCTGTGCCAGTTTAATTAGCTCTCAAGCGAATATTTTTTCGCCGCTTTGGCAAATTTAACTGACATCCGATGAATCTTCTCAGGTATCAAGCTGGCATTGATACAATATTCAGTAATATCTGAATGCAAGCCGAGCAAGCTTTTCAATTCAAAACCTTCTTTGGCCAGCTTTTCTTTGCCTCCTTCCTCGCGATCAATAACTACGCAAACCGTTGGCAGAAGTTTAAGGCCGAGGGAGCGCAGAATAGGAATGGCTTTAAATTTTGTAAAAGCGAAGCTTGATACCACGTCGTCTATCAAGAGACAGGTCTGTCCCTCTGTAAAATCACCATTGATTATTTTTTTCGCCCCATGGCTCTTGGCTTCGCCTTTCAGTGCTTCCGATCTTAATGAGATCATCTCAATCCCTGTCATATCAGATAGAGTGGCAATTAGAGGGGTAGCTGATTCTGGCAAATCAACCAAACGGTCTGGCCTCATTTCCATGACTTGAGGCATCATCAACCCGGCGATCATTTTCCTCATTCCGCAGTTTCGGAATATGCCGCGAAGGTCAACATAATTGGGGCTTAATGGAGCTTCCGGGTGTTCAGCATGCAGATTAAATTTAAAACCATTCACATCAAATAGAATTCCGCCTAATTCATAGATCCTCAACGAAAGTATTTTTTTTATTTCAAACAGCATTTTACTTTCTCCTCTTAAAAATCATTTTGTAGGAGCAGGGGCAATTTAGACATTGCCCCCGTTATTTTTGGGAGTTAGCTAAACTGCCATATTCGCAGTAAGATCAACGGCCGCCTGGCGCATTTCTTCTACGGTTGACTTGCCATAGATGGCTGTACCAATGATGGCGTTCCAGCGTTTGCCAGCGACTTTGGCGCAATCGGACAATACTCCTCCCTGCTTGATAAAGCCGGGTGCGTTGATCGTAAAACCGTCCGCGCCCAATGCTTCTTCTCCCCAAGCTCTAATTTTTTCTACCCATGGCACCTTGTTTCCTGGGGCGATGAAATCTGTCACTCCCAATTCAATAGCGAGTTTAATGATTTTTTCGGGCGCTTCATCAGAAATATATCCGCCCTCGCTCTCCAGAAAAGTAGGATGCGTCATTATGCCTCCGGTCAGAACAGCCAGTCCCTCTCCCTGCAAAGCTTTGGTCCATTCTCTCTGGGTTGTAGGCCCGGCGAAGGGAAAAATTATCGCCGCATTCACTCCGGCATTCTTCAATTTTCTGGCAAACGGACCGCCCATTTCCGGTATGTCATTGCCTGCCTTTTGATGGTCGTAGATAACCGGAAAATCAGCCCCAAATTTCTGCCTTAACTCAATGGTGGCTATCCTTATTCCCTCAAGACCCAATAGGATACCGAGCTTGAAAGCGCCAATTCCCTTGACATCTTTTGTTGCGGTTAAAAGATTTTGGTATTTTCCCACACCTTCCACATCCGCTGCCACGATAACAGTTTTATTTCCATTAATAATAGACATAATTCCGAACTCCTTTCACTTGAATTTTTCCGGTAAAAGTACCGGGATAGTTTTACGGCCAAACAGAATTTAAACCTAAACTGCCTTTTTCACCTCCTCCCTTTTCAGAATAAGTTTTTAAAGACCCATTTGATTCTGTCATTCCCGCGCAGGCGGGAATCCAGAATTCATCGCACTAAACAAGTTTATGGATTGTCGTGGCTTCGCCAGATCTCGCGTAGCGATGACGAGGTCAAGCCCGCAATGACATATAAAAAAATAAAACCAGGAATTTACTCCTTGGATTTTTACATCTTAAGCTAACGCCTGATTTTAGTCAACAATGCCTTTTCCTGAAAATCTCCAGCGTATTTTTTAGCGCCATGGCGATAGTTAAGGGGCCGACCCCGCCCGGCACCGGCGTGATGTAGCTAACTTTATCTTCAATATCTTCAAAATCCACGTCGCCCACGGTTTTGCCGTCTTGCCTGGCAATGCCAATATCAATAATCACCGCGTCCGGCTTTATCATGTCCTTTTTTATAAACTTCGGCTGGCCAACGGCCGTGATTAAAACGTCAGCCTGTCTGGCATGTTTAATCAGATTTTCATCATCAGCCTTAACCACCAAAACTTTAGCGCCGCGGCAAGTTAACACATGCGCCAAACTTTTACCGAAAATATCCGAATTGGAAATTACGCAAACCTGTTTATTTTTTATTTTATAATTAATGCTTTTGAGCATCTCCAGTATCGCCGCAAAAACCGGCGGCATTACTTCGGCGTTATCACAACCCCTCAATAATTTTTCCAAATTATCCGGCTGAAAACCGTCCACGTCTTTTGCCGGATCAACCGCCATTATAATCGTGTCAGTATCAATTCCAACGGGTAAAGGCAATTGCACTAATATGCCGTCAATCAGCTCATCTTCATTTAAGCATTTTATCATTTCTAAAATCTCCCGCTCACTGGTATTTTCCGCGCATTTGTACAAGTGCGTGTCCGCGCCGACTTTTTTGGCTTCGCGCTCTTTCAGGCTGACATACAATTCCGAATCCGGCCGCTGGCCGATTAAAATAATCGCCAGGTTGGGCCTGGGACAGTTGATAATTTCCGCGCCATGGCGACCGCCGATAATCTCTTTGGTTATTTTATCTTTAATTTTCTCGGCCAAAGCTTGGCCATCAATAATTTTAGACATCAGATTGAAGGAATCGGGAAACTTAAGCACATCTCTCTGACTTCTTTTTTAATATTTTCCAGCATCTCCGGCTCTTCTCTCTGCTCAATCGCCGCGTTGATCCAGGTTACTATTTTTTTAATTTCTTCCTGTTTCATGCCGCGGGTGGTGATGGCCGGAGTGCCGAAACGCACGCCGGACGGATTCAGGGGCGGATTTGGGTCATTCGGAATGGTGGAGCGGGACACGGAAATCCCGCATTTGTCTAAAATTATTTCCACTTCTTTACCCGACAGCCCCTTGCCGGTCATGTCTACGACCATTAAATGATTGTCCGTGCCGTTAGAAATTATCCTAAAGCCTAGTTTCATAAATTCTTCGGCCATGGTTTTGGCGTTTAAAATCACCTGCTTGGCGTAGTCTTTAAATTCAGGGAGCAGAGCTTCGCCGAAAGCCACGGCCTTGGCCGCGGTAATGTGATCATGCGGCCCGCCCTGCATGCCGGGAAAAACCGCGCGGTCCACCTGCTTGGCGAATTGCTCTTTGCACATAATCATGGCGCCTCTGGGGCCGCGCAAAGTTTTATGAGTCGTAGTGGAAACCACGTCAAACAGCGGCACCGGATTGGCCATTTCCCCGGCCGCGATTAATCCGGCCGTGTGCGCGATGTCGGCGAAAGTAAAAGCACCGACTTCATCGGCGATGTCTTTAAATTTCTGCCACTCCACTTCGCGCGCGTAAGCGCTGTAGCCGGCCACGATCATTTTGGGTTTTTCTTTTAACGCCAGCTCTCTTACTTTATCCATATTTATCTTACCGGTCTCGCTATCCACTTCATATTGAGAAAAATTATACAGCATGCCGGAAAAATTTACCGGATGGCCGTGCGACAGGTGCCCGCCATGATCCAGACGCAATCCCAAAACTTTATCCCCGGGCTTAATAAAAGCCATGTACACGGCCGCGTTGGCCGGCGAGCCGGACAAGGGCTGAACATTGACGTGTTCGGCGCCGAATAATTTTTTGGCGCGCTCAACCGCGATGGTTTCCACTTCATCTATCACCTGATTGCCGCCGTAATAGCGGTGGCCCGGCGTGCCTTCCGAATATTTATTGGTCAGCACCGTGGCCATGGCTTCCAGCACGGCCTTGGACACGTAATTTTCCGAAGCGATCAGCTCCATTTCCTGGCTCTGCCGCTCCATCTCCTTTTTCACCTCGGCCATCACCTCGCCGTCTTGCGCGCTTAAATTTTTGTAATCAAACATATAATTCTTATTGTCATTGCGAGGAGCTGAAACTAATTTGTCATCTTGAGCGCAGCGAAAGATCTATAATAGATTCTTCACTGCGCGGAGTTTATACTGAGCGAAGCGAATGTGCTCCGTTCAGAATGACAAGGCAGAAACTGGCTCCTCGCAATGGCAGTTAGCGTTATTTTTTAAAATAATCTTTAACCGCCGGCAAAAGCTCCTTAAAATCAGAAATGATTTTCAAGGGCTTGCCTCTTCTAAGCCGCTCCCGGCCATGAAACCCATAATCAACCGCAATGGTTTTTAGCTTGATTTTATTCGCTTCCAGAATGTCGCCCAAGGTATCGGTTACGAACAGGCAGTCTTTTTTAGCCAGGCAATATTTTTTCATCAAGTGCCTGAATTTTTCCACCTTTGATTCATGAAAATCCCGGCCCAAAATTTCCGTAAAAATATGCGTTAGCTTATTATTCTTAAAATAATTGTCCAGGGTTTTTCCCATATTTGAGCTGACAATAAACAGCTTATAATCTTTTTTCAGTTTTTCCAGGCCTTCTTTTATATGCTCTTTAATTACCAATTTTTTAAATTCTCTATTTTGTGCCGCGAAAAATTTCTCCGTGGCCGCTACGGTAACTTTTTTATGCTCGTAGACATTGCCGTTAAAAAAATCTTTGTATTCTTCCAGAGAAATGTTTTTATAAATTTTTAGGTTGATCTTATAGGCCAGCTGTAAGGTATCATGAATCACGCCGTCAAAATCAAAAATAACCGCTTTTTTCATGATATTATCGTATGCCAAAGCAGGGGTTTTGTCAAAAAAATTGGGGCGCCTTCCGCAGAGGGCGCCCCGAGTCGGCATTACTTTGCCTCATAATCAAACATTGAACTCACCGAATTGCCGTTATGAATCCGGCGCACTGCCTCGGCAAGCATTTTGCTGACCGACAAAACGGTAATTTTCGGACAAGCCTTGGCTTCATCAGTTAAAGGAATAGTATCTGTAACGATTATTTCCTTTATCCGTGAATCGGCAAGTTTTTTTACCGCCTCCCCTGATAGAACCGGATGCGTGCAAGCCGCGACTACTTCTATTGCCCCTTTATTTAAAATAGCATTAGCCGCGTTTACAATTGTACCGCCGGTATCAATCATATCATCAACCAATAGAGCGGTCATGCCGCTCACCTCACCAACGACTTCCATTACTTCTGATTTATTTTTTGCTTCACGCTTTTTATTCATGAGGGCTATGCTCGCGTCCAATTTTTTGCCATAGTATCTAACCCGTAGAACTCCGCCGGCATCAGGTGAAACAACTACATTGTTTTGATTATATTGTTTTAGAAGATAATCAAGTATAACATTGCTGGAGTACAGATGGTCCACCGGCATGTTAAAAAACCCCTGAATTTGCCCAGCGTGCAGATCTATTGTTAAAACGCGATCGGGTCCGGCCGCAGTAATTATATCCGCTGCTAATTTTGCCGTAATCGGCGCCCTGGGGGCCGCTTTTCTATCTTGTCGAGCAAAGCCAAAATAAGGGATAACCGCAGTGATTCTTTTGGCCGAAGCTCTCTTCAAGGCATCAAGCATTATAAGAAGCTCCATCATGTTATGGGCGCCCGGAAAACAGGTTGACTGTATTACAAAAACATCCATTTCGCGGACACTTTCAAGAATCTCAACTTGAATTTCTCCATCGCTAAAAGTGCCGATTTGGGCATTCACCAAATTTTTTCCTAAATCTTTGGCGATTGCCTGTGATAAACCAAGGTTTGAAGTCCCCGACAAAAGGCTTAGGCTATTCATAACTCCATCCTCCTGAAATTGTATTTTTTGAAAAATCAAACTCCTTGTTACTCATATTATACCAAACTTTTTATCATATAACTATCTTTTAGTCTATAGCCTAATTTCCGGTAATAGCCGCGCACTCCCACGCCGGAGATAATTGCCATGGTTTTAAAACCGTTATTTTTGGCAATTTTTTCCGCCTCAAGCATTAACCTTTTTCCCAAACCCGCGTGCTGAATTTTTTTATTGCCTCCCACAGAAACTAATTCGCCGTACACGTGCAGTTCGCGAATCATGGCGCCACCAGAAAACAGCCTCAACCGGCAAAACCCGTAAAGCACTCTTCCGCCCGTGGACACTCGGTGTCCATTGGGACACCGAGTGTCTTTAGATTCATAACTTAAAAAATATTCTTCACCTCTGGATGCTTTATATTTTAAAATCCGTAATTCATAATTCATAATTCGTAGTTCCTTAACTTCACGGCAACGAATACAATTACAAACTACGCCGCGCGCTTTCATCACCTGCCGCAAATTCGTGATTCGGTTGCCGGCCATAATTGACTCGCCCGGAATGTCGCGGATCAGCCTGATAATGCGCACATACGGCGGCACGACTTTTTTGCAGGCTACAATTAAATTCTGCAAAACTTTATCTGAATATGGCTTATATTTGCCGGCGCGCCACCAGCGGTACAAGAGACTGCCGCGCGTTACTACCGTGGGATAAAATTTTAACTGGTCCGGCTGAAACCGCTGGTCAGCAAACAATTTTTTAAACATAGCCAAATCTTTTTTGGCTGTGGCGCCGGGCAAACCGGGCATAATATGGTAAGTCACTTTAAAACCGAAATTTTTCAGCATTTCCGTGGCGCGCGCGATTTCTAAAACGCCATGCCCGCGCTTATTTTTTGCTAAAACTTTATCATCAATCGCCTGCACCCCCAGCTCCACTCGCGTCGCTCCCAATTCGCGCATCTGCCACAATTCTTGTTCATTAATATAGTCAGGCCGAGTCTCCAGGGTGATGCCAATAAGCTTGTACTTCGCGCTTTCATTCCTTTTCTGCTCTTTCAGCAATTTATTTTTCAAGTTTATAATTTTAAATTTAGAATTTTGGATTTGTTTAGAATTTAGAATTTTGGATTTATAATTTATTTTCCCATATTCATTCGCCGCCCTAAAACATTGAGTTATATACCAATACTTATATTCCTCCGGTAATACCGACCAGGTTCCTCCAATCACGATCAATTCTACCTTAGTCGGCTCATGCCCATTGGCTTCCAAAGCGCGCAGGCGCGACTGCACCTGCTTATATGGATCATAATTACAGCGGATAGCGCGCATCACGGCCGGCTCGTTGGATAAATAACTCTGCGGCACGTCTTTCTCGGTCGGACAATAAGCGCACTGGCCCGGACAGGGGTAAGGCTTGGTCAAAACCGCTACCGGCGCGATGCCGGACAGGGTGCGCACCGACCGCTTGCGCAAAATCTGGCGCAATAATAAATTATCCACGCCGGCTTTTAAAATTTCCGAATTTGACAAAAGCGGCTGGCCGTATTTCTTAGCCAGCATTCTCTTTACCGCCATCAGCTCGGCGCGAGACTTGATTTTTTTCTTTAGCAGTTCGGCGATGGATTTTTTTCTGACTGGACTTTCCATAAAAAAATGCTATGATATTATTAATATTCTTTTCTGCCCGGCTTCAACTGGCGTTATTTTCTCTTTCTGCCCGGCTTCAACTGGCGTTATTTTCTCTTTCTGCCCGGCTTCAACTGGCGTTAAGCATTATTTCTACCCGGCTTCAGCCGGCGTTAAGTAACTCTGGCTAAAGCCAGGTAGAAATAAATAAAAAAAGTATAAATAGTAAATTAGCCCGAATATTATGTAGTTAATAACTACCATAAATCTATGAAAAAAACAACCCTTTTGCTGGCCTGTCTAGCGGTTCTGTTTCTGCCCTTGGCCGCGTCGGCCTACAGCGTAAAAAACGGCGACTCAATCTATGTGTCTAAAGACCAAGTTATTGAAGGCAACCTTTACGCGGCCGGAGCCAATTTAACCATTGACGGCAGAGTTACCGGCGACATTATCTGCGCCGGCCAAGCCATAAACATCAACGGCCAGGTAGATGGGGACATAATCTGCGGCGGACAGTCCATTAATGTCAGCGGCCAAGTCGGCGGCAGTTTGCGCTTAGCCGGCAACGCCATTAATTTAAGCGGCCAAGTGGCGCGCAACGCCATGATCTTTGGCAACTCTTTTACCACCTCGGCCAGCTCCACTATTGGCTGGGATTTAACGGCTTATGGCAATAATTTTAATCTGCAAGGCAGTATCGGCCGGGATTTATACGGCCAGCTGGGCCAAGCCGCTATCGCCGGACAAATTGGAAAAAATGTGCGCCTTAAATTCAGCAACCAAACTAACCAAAAAGCCAACCCGCTGATTATCGCCAATACGGCCAAAATCAACGGCGATGTTATCTACACGGCCAACCAGGAGGCGCAAATTGCCAGCGGCGCGGTTATCAAAGGCCAGACCACGCGCAACCTGCCAAAAATAGCCTCGGCCAAATCTGATTTTACTGATTTAGCCTGGTGGTGGGGCAAGTTAATCGGAATTTTTTCCGCCCTGGTGATCGGTCTGGTCTTAATCAGTTTCTGGCGCGAACAGATTTTAAAAATTACCGACTTAATGTTAAACCGCGTCGGCGCCAGTTTAGGCTGGGGAATTTTAGCCTTATTGCTCACGCCCATTATCGCCATCATCCTGCTCATCACGATTATCGGCATTCCCCTGTCCCTAATTCTCTTGATGCTCTGGCTAATCGCTTTATATTTGAGCAAAATTTTGGTCGGCATTTTAATCGGCCGCAGCCTGTTAAATAACTTCCTGCCCAAGCAAAAAGACTCCTTGACTCTGGCCATGATCCTGGGCATAATCGTCTCATATTTAATTTTCGCCCTGCCCATCATCGGCTGGCCGGTTTCCCTTCTGGCCATGCTCTGGGGGTTGGGCGGTATTTTTATTTCTGCCCGACTTTAGTCGGCCTTTAACTCCGGCTAAAGCCAGGCGGAAAAAATTAATAAATTTTATGCAAATCAATCCTCACATTTTCCGTGGTTATGATTTACGCGGAGTAGTAAATAAAGATTTAAATCCGGAAATAATGGAGCATTTAGGCAAGGCCCATGGAACTTATCTAAAGCGTCACGGCATAACCAAGGCTCTTATCGGCTATGACTCGCGCGCTGCCAGTTTAGCATACAGCCAAGCTATAACTCGCGGCCTTAACTGGGCCGGCGTTGATACGGTTGATATCGGCTTAAATTTAGTCGGCACATTTTATTGGGCGCAATATTATTTAAATATTTCCGGAGGCGCTTACATCACCGCCTCTCATAACCCGGCTGAATACAACGGCGTCAAATTCGCCATTGATTATTCGGAAACTTTAGTATCAGACGGAATTCAAGAATTGCGCCGCATGGTAGAACAAGAAGATTATGAACAGGGAGAAAAGCTAGGATTAAACATGGAACAGAATATTAGGCCAAATTATTTTGCTGATATTCTAAAGCGTCTACCGCTTAACAAAAAATTTAGGGTGGTGGTGGAAGCGAGTTGCGCCACGGCCGGCGTGATCGCGCCCGAACTTTTACGCCAAGCCGGCTGTGAAGTCATAGAAAGCAACTGCCGGCTTGATCCGTCTTTTCCGATGGGCACTCCTGATCCGACCGAAACCACGGTGGCAGAAAGATTAAGCGAAAAAGTACTGTCGGAAAAAGCCGATATTGGTTTTTCTTATGACGCTGACGGCGATCGCATCGGCATAGTGGATAATAATGGCGGCATTGTTTGGAACGATGTTCTTTTGGCGCTGTTTGCGATTGATGTTTTAAACGGCCACCCGGGCGCCAAAATTATGTTTAATACTTTATGCTCAAAAGTCGTGCCGGACACAATAAAACAATATGGCGGTGAACCGTTCATGTGGCGTACCGGCCATTCATTTTTAAAAAAGAAAAATCAAGAAGTTAAAGCCGCCTTCATCGGAGAACTGTCCGGCCATTTCTTTTTCTCTGCCGACTTTTTTAACCATGACGATGGTTTATATACCACATTAAGCCTGCTCCATTATTTATCAAGCACCGGCCAAACTTTGGCTCGGGCGGTTTCCGGCCTGCCCCAATATATTTCCAGCCCGGAAATAAAAATTGGCTGCGCCGACGAAATCAAGGTCGGCCTGATGAAAAAAGTCGCTATTAAACTAAGAGCTGATTATCCGCAGGCCGAGGTGATTGATGATGAACGCGCCGGAGACGGCGTCAGGCTGGATATGGCGGACTCCATGTTTGTAGTCCGCTATTCGCAAAATGGCCCGTATTTAACCATTAAATTTGAAGCATCAACGCCAGACAAATATAATGAGCTGAAAACTTACATCAATAATTTGCTTCATGAATACAGCGAAATTGATTGGGGCTACGGAGTTAATGTGGAAAGTTTAAAGTAAATTCAGTAATTAATGGTTTTTTCTCTCATCTGCTAAAGGCCGGGAAAATTAATTCCCGGCCTTTTTCTTTGCTCAAATATTTTATTATTTATATGGGCAGGCGATTTTTAAATTGCATTTATAAGCAAGCATGGAAAAATTTAGGCTAAAATTTATGGCAAAATTTATTTACAAAATTTTCCTGTATAAGCCGCATAGGCGAGTTGAAAATTTTGTTAGAAATTATTGCCGTAAATTCCTAAATTTTTCTCTGGCGAGCGTTAAATACAATTTAAAAATCGCCGCTGGCGGAGCGACTCAATAGACTATATTTCAAGTTCAGTCCTGCGAATTCTGGATTCCGGCTCAAGGCCGGAATGACAATAAGATTAGATTCCTCGAACACTCAAGGCCTTAACCAGCCTTTCCACGGCCACGGTATAAGCCGCGACGCGCATATCGCAGCCGTTGCCTTCTTTGGCCTGCCAGACTTTTTCAAAAGCTCTGACAACCTGCTTTTCCAGATTGGCTTCCACCTTGTCCTGCTCCCAGTAATAATGCCGCAGGTTCTGCACCCATTCAAAGTAGGAAACGATCACGCCGCCGGAATTGGCTAAAACATCCGGCACAATCAGCGCGCCTTTTTTTAACAGCGCGGCTTCAGCTTCGGGCGTGGTTGGCCCATTGCCCATTTCCAGAATAATTTTAGCTTTGATTTTATCCGCGTTGGCTTCGTTGATCACGTTTTCCAAAGCCGCCGGCACGACGATATCAACCGGCAATTCCAAGAGCTGTTCGTTTGTGATATTTTCCAAACCGTTAAAATTAACCACTGAACCCGCAGTCTGCTTATGCGACAGCACCTCTTCAATATTCAGCCCTTCAGGATCATAAATGCCGCCGCGCGAGTCGGACACAGCCGTGATTTTATAGCCGGCGTGATAAGCGATCAGGGCGAAATTCATGCCCACGTTGCCGAAGCCCTGCACCGCGATGCTTAACTGATCTTTTCCGCCCATGCCGGACATTTTGGACAGCACCTGTTCAAACACAAAAAATCCGCCCAAACTGGTAGCCGTGTCGCGCCCGAGCGAGCCGCCGATTTCCACCGGCTTGCCGGTTACCACGGCCGGCGTGTTTTCGCCTTTGATGTGGCTGTACTCGTCCATCAGCCAAGCCATGATTTGCGGCGTGGTATAGACATCCGGCGCCGGCACGTCGCGGTACGGCCCGATAAAATCCGCGAAGCCGCGGGTATAGGCGCGGGTCAGCCGTTCCAGCTCGCCCTGGCTTAATTCTTTCACATCCACGGCCACGCCGCCTTTGCCGCCGCCGTAAGGTATATCGGCCACGGCGCATTTAATAGTCATCCAAAAAGCCAAAGATTTGACTTCATCCAGATTAACATCCGGATGAAAACGGATGCCGCCTTTGTACGGCCCGCGGATATTATTATATTGCACGCGGTAGCCGGTAAAAACTTTGATCCGGCCGTTGTCCATCAGCACCGGCAGAGACACTTCTATAATCCGGTCCGGCCGGCTTAGAATCTCCAATTCATCATGCTCAATCTTAATGATTTTACAGGTCTTGTTCAATTGATTGATAACCCCGGTAAATTGATTTTGCATAAATCATTATATAAATTATGGATTTGTCATCTTGAGGCCGCAGGCCGAAAGATCTTTAATATATCGGAAGAAAATAAAATGTCTTTTTTCTTAACCAGCCTATTATAGATCTTTCGCTCCGCTCAAGATGACAAAATTAAAATTCCTAACTTATTTTTAACTTTTTTTAAAGTCTGTTCAGCTACGGGCAAGATTTTAGCCGCGCCGTCTTGTAAAATCCGCTTCACCTCGTCATCGGAAAAACTATTGTATTTTAGCTGAAATTCAATTAAAAAGGCCTTAACCTCTTGGGCTAAATCTTTTTTAAATTCGCCGTAACCCTTGTTACGATAGCGCGTCTCCAGCTCATGTATATTAATACCATTCAGCAGGGAAAACGTTACAAGCAGATTAGAGATAGCCGGCTTTTTTTTCGGCTCATATATTATTTCCGAGCCTGAATCCGTAACCGCCCGCATAATCTTTTTAGCCGCGGCTTCCGGCGCGTCGGTCAGGGCAATATAATTGTTCGGCGAGCTGGCGCTCTTGCTCATTTTTTTTGCCGGGTCGTCCAAACCCATAATGCGCGCGCCTTGTTTTTTAATTACCGCTTGCGGAATTTTAAAAACCTGCCCATAATCGCGGTTAAACCTCTGCGCCAAAGTCCGGGCCAGCTCAACGTGCTGAACCTGATCCTCGCCCACCGGCACGATATCGGTCTGGTAGAGCAAAATATCAGCGGCCATTAACACCGGATAGTCGTACAGGCCGACGCTAACCGATTCCTTGCTCGCGCCCTTTTCTTTAAATTGCGTCATTTTGTTTAAGTCAGCAATCCGAGCGATACAATTTAAAATCCAGGCCAATTCAGTGTGAGCCGAAATGTCCGACTGCTGAAAAATCACAGACTTGGCCGGATTGATGCCAGAGGCCAGATAAATTTTTACCGTATCCAAAATTTGCCGGCCCAGTTTGGCCGGTTCCTGCCTGACCGTAATGGCATGGTAATCCACCACGCAAAAAATACAGTCGGATTGATCCTGCAGATCCACCCATTGGGTCAGGGCGCCCAAATAATTGCCGACATGCAGAATGCCTGACGGCTGGATGCCGGAAAAAACCGTTGGTTTATTCGTGATCATAATTAAAAAAATTATTGTTCAAAACAATATAAATAATAATTTGCGTTGCAAACAGCGTTGCTCTGATTATTAATCCATTTGTAATCTAAATCGCCGATTCTGCCCGTGGTGCTATAATTCAAATAATAATTACTGCTCCAATTCTGGCAATTAAATGTAGTTTTATTGCCCGATGAATCAGTGCCGGTCCAAACTCCGAAGCTGGCACCGCTTTTGGTTCCTAATTCGGTTGTATAAAAATAAAAATTCAAAACATTATATCCGCTCGTAGTATCCCAGATAGAAGCGCGGCTGATTAACGGCATGCCCAGAATGTCAGCCAGCAAATCCCAGGCCGTGCCCAACCGATCTTTAGCATTAGTGGTGTTATCAGACATTAATGCTTTCCAGGTTCCGGTTAATCCTCCGACCGTGGCGCGGGCTTGGCATTTGGCATCGGCTCCGGCTAAACCGCCCAAACTGCCGGTATAAGAAGTTGAGGTTACAAATATTCTTTTTGTCCTTACTCCGCTCGCGGCGCCGGTATTATCGTCGGCGCAAGCCCAGCTTGAGCCGTTCCATTTTAGCAGCTGATTGTTGCCGCAGGCATTAGTCAAACCAAAATTGATGCCGGATAATCTTAAGCCTTGATTAGTTAAAACACCATAGATCGTGTTGGTGTCAGTATCGTCAGCGCAAGCCCAGCTTGAGCCGTTCCATTTTAATACCTGGCCATTGGTACAGCCGGTGCCGGAGATGGCCACGGTTCGGGAATTGCCCGTGCCTGAAACAGATAAAGGCGCCGTAACACTTAAACTGGTGATGTCGTCGCTCGCATTGGCATCGCCGGCAAAGTCGGTGATTCTCCCCCAGGGGATACTGCCTGTTTGTAAAATGCCGCTTTCGTCCATTGACCAAACTAAATTATTAGCGCCGTTCACAATTATAAAATTAGCCGAGTCATTAACATTGTCCGTAGCATCATCAGTGTCAATTCTTAATTGAACGCCTTTATTGGAATCAATGAAAGCGGCCGCATTACCGGTCTGGGTAAAAGACAAGCCGGTGCCGGTGCCGGAGATGATTACGCTATTGGCATTGGAAAATGTTTGCGTACTGGTCCAGTTGTTAGCATTGCCTAAATTAAGCGCCAGCTTATAAGGATCAGCGGCCGTGCCCGCGCCGCTTCGGGTTAAAGTCGCGTTAGCCGCATCGGTTACTTCATTGCCGATAATGCCATCAACCTCCGCGCCGCCGCCTGATCCGCAATCAGCGTCCTTAGCCGACAAGACTCCCGTGTCAGTAACGTAAACACAGCGGCTGCCACCAGTGCCTTTTAAACTGTCCAATGTAACACTGCCGCCAAAATAATTATTGCCCGAGGCCGAATAGATCGCCCAGTTATTAGCGCCGATAGAAGGCGCGTCGGTATAAATGGCATAAGCGTTGGCCACTGCACCTTGACCATTACTGCTGATAATGCGCAAACCATAAACATTTACTCCAAGATGACTGTCAATATTATAAAAAGAAGGCGATAAAGACATGCCTTCTAAACTAGCATAATCAGAGTCGGCGCTAATTTGCGCGCCAATTTTTACGATGGTAGCATTACCTGATTGATTATTCTTCAAATCACCAAGATACATATATAAGCCGAAATTAGACAAAGGTGCGGACGCGCCAATTGACAAATGGCCGTTATTACTGACTGTAAATTGGCTGGTGCAACTCGGATTTGCGCCGTTAGAGCATCTTTCCAATTTTAGTAAATTGCCGAAATTTGAGCCGCTATTAGCCGCCCCATAAATAATATTTTGGCTGTCATCGGCCAGTTGCTTAAAATTAAAACTGCTGCCGTTCCAAACAGCGCCCATATTGACTCCGCCCTGAAAATAAGAAGCGCCGCCGCCGGCCACTACCAAATCGCCTTGCGGATTGGTCGTGCCAATGCCCACATTGCCGGAACTGGTAATTCTCAAGCGCTCAAAATTATATGGCGCGGCTGAATTATCTCTTAGCGCGAACGCCAAATAGCCGCTTACATCGCCGGCCGTGGCGTTTTCTTTGCGGCCGTAAATCGTGGCGAAGGCGATTGGATCATCGGCGGTTTTATATTTGCCGCCCAAACCCAGCGACCCGCCAAGGTCAGCCGCCGGATCGTCAGTTGAGGTAATCAGGGCGTTACTATCGTTTAAAGCCGCACTATAGCTCAAGCCGGCTAGGTGAAATTTTCTCGCCGGGTCAGTCGTGCCGAT
This sequence comes from bacterium, assembly GCA_030649205.1. Lineage (GTDB taxonomy): Bacteria > Patescibacteriota > Patescibacteriia > Patescibacteriales > GWC2-42-12 > JAUSGE01. The sequence continues at coordinate 1,000 of JAUSGE010000021.1, read as the reverse complement.
GCCAACATTGCCGCTATCGTAATAAATATCACTGCCCGCAGTGGTCCATTGGCTAGAACCGCTGGCCGTGCCGCAATCCGAAGATTTGGCCGATAAAACTCCCGTGTCAGTAACATAAACACAGCGGTTGCCGCCGCCGGCTAATGCTAGTTTATTAACAATAACATCGCCATTAGCTAATATTTTAAACCTGTCATTGTTGTTTCCATCCCTGAACAAGGCAACATAATATTTTTGATCCGCATCCGAGCCGCCGGCGTTAACAAACATTCCCCAGCCTCTGCCCTTATCAGTGTTTATAAATTGAGCGATGCTATTTTGGATGCTGGACTGAATTTTTAAATTGCCGGCATAAACGCTGCTGGTAGCTATAACACTGCCGTCTTCCTTAACTCTGAATACATCATTGCCGCTGGCGTCAATAATGGCCAAGGGAGAAAAAGGAGTAGAAGCGCCAATTTTAATTCTTATCCCTTCGGTGGAAGCTGGTAATTGCCCAAAATCCAATCTAGCTTGCGGATCGGCCACGCTCAAGCCCACATTGCCGTTATAGTTATAATTAACCGCTTGATTGGCCTTAAGTTTGCCCAGACCATATTGCGCGTCATCTAAAGTTATGGTTTCACTGGGTATTTTACTGAGTATTTTACTGATTAATTCCGCATCAAGTCTATTAACCCGGCCATCGCCGTTTATATCTGCGTTAGCATATTGGCTTTGGGATAATTGCCTTGTGCCTGCCAAATACTGTTGAATAAACATAGCGTCGCCAATGTCCAATCCATTTATCCCGTTAGCGTCGCCTGAACCGCCGAGCAAATAGAAGCTACCAGCCACGGTTAAGTTGGCAGATGGCGTGGTCGTCCCGATGCCGACGTTGCCGTTATTTAAAATTGTCAGAGCCCTAGTCCCTGAAACTGCCAAAGCGTCAGTAGTTGTGCCAAAACTCAATACACCCGCATTATTTTCCATAAACCAATGCTTGTTATCCAATGCTCCA
>JAUSGE010000020.1 GCA_030649205.1 bacterium | reverse complement strand
TATTTATTAACAGCTTAAATCTATCAATATTAGCATATTTTTTAGATGTTTTTATTCCAATATCCAGCTCCCACATTCTCCTTTTATATTTTTTCATATTTTGCACTCCATAGTGTCAACTGTAACATGGACGAGTGCATTAGTTGATAAATTTTTTATAATATTATAATATATACTAATAAAATCCTAATTATTAAATAATATTGTAATTTTATGGAAAATAACTTTAAAAAATCATTTATAACGGTTTTGATAACTTCTATTATTATCAGTTCAATTTTTGGCGGCATTATGGGTTTTTGGGCCGGCGGCCTGTCGTCCGGCCAGCTTAATTTGGGCCAGCTGTTAAATTTGCCGTCCGACGGCGCCAATATAGTCAAAGTAACTGGCGAAGGTTCGGCCGTGGTCGCGGCCGTGGACAAGGTTTCTCCGGCCGTGGTCAGCATTATCGTGGCTAAAGACCTGCCGAAAATTCAACAGTTTCGCGGCAGTCCGTTCGGTTCGGATTTTTTTCGCCAGTTTTTCGGCGATAATTTTGGAGATTTTCCCGCGCCCCAAGATGGCCAGTCCGGCCAAGGCGGGGGCACGATTAAACAGGAAATCGGCGGGGGCAGCGGTTTTATTATTACCAAAGATGGCTTTATTGTTACCAATAAGCATGTTATTATTGATCCAGCGGCCGATTATACGGTTTTAATGAATGATGAGAAAAAATATCCGGCTAAAGTGGTGGCCCAGGATCCGGTAATTGATCTGGCGGTGTTAAAAATCAGCGCGCAAAACTTGCCGACCGTGGAATTGGGCGATAGCTCCAGCTTGAAAGCCGGTCAAAGCGTGATTGCCATCGGCAATGCGTTAGGCGAATTTAGAAATACAGTTTCTACCGGCGTAATTTCCGGACTGGCGCGTTCGGTGACGGCCAGCGGCGCGCGATTCGGCTCGGAGCAATTGGTTAACGTCATTCAAACCGATGCTTCCATCAATCCGGGCAATTCGGGCGGACCTTTGCTCAATATTGCCGGCCAGGTGATCGGCATTAATACGGCTATTGTCCAGGGCGCGCAGAATATCGGCTTTGCCATTCCGGTTAATGAAATCAAGAGCACGATTGACAGCATTAAAAAGAACGGGCGAATCATCAGGCCCTGGCTGGGCGTCAGGTATGTTATTATAAATAAGACCGTGGCCGAGGCCAATAAATTATCGGTTGATTATGGCGCCATTATCGCGCGCGGCCAAAACCAGACCGACTTGGCCGTGATTCCGGGCAGTCCGGCGGATAAAGCCGGCCTTCAGGAGAATGACATTATTTTGGAAATTAATGGCCAGAAAATTACCGAAAATAACCCCTTGGCCAATCTCGTGGCCAAGTTTAAACCCGGCGATGTCATCAGTTTAAAAGTTTTGCATCAGGCCAAAGAAAAGACTGTAAAAGTTAAATTGGAAGAGATGAAATAGGCGCACATATTGCATTATCCACGGCTTCTTGCGAATTATTTTCCTGCTTAAGAGAAAATTTGTGCATTTTTTACAAAAAATTAAAAGGTAAAAAAAGTAATTTTTTGTAAAAAATTGCTACAATTTTCTATGCGCGATAAAATAATTCGCAAGAAGCCGTGATGAGCATTAAACATTATGGAAAATTTACTTAAACAAATTGAAGAGTTGCGGGAGCGGCTCCTGGATACCTGGAGGTTGCTTTGACTTGGACCGGCAAAAAGAAAAAGTTAATGAGTTGAAAGTGGAAATGTCCAAGCCGGATTTCTGGCAGGACCGCGAGCGCGCCGTGAACATCAGCCGGCAGATGGAAAATCAGGAAAAGGAAGTTGCCACTTGGGAAAATCTAAAAAAAGAAATAACCGACTTGGAGCAATATGCGGCTGAAGCCGCCAAAGAACAAGATTTATCAATCGCGGCTGATGCGGAAAAAAAATATCAGGAACTCAAGCTGTCCTTTGAGCGGCTGGAGTTTTTTGTTTTGTTTTCCGGTAAATATGATCAAGCTAACGCCATTTTATCCATTCATGCCGGCGCCGGCGGCGTGGACGCGCAAGACTGGGCGCAGATTTTACAGCGCATGTATTTGCGCTTCGCGGAAAAAATGGACTGGCGCGCCGAAATTGTTGACCAAAGCACGGGTAATGAAGCCGGTATTAAAAGCGTGGCCATAAATATCAGCGGCCGCTGGGCTTACGGTTATTTAAAAAGCGAGTCCGGCGTGCACCGCTTAGTGCGCATTTCGCCGTTTGACGCCGAGCAGATGCGCCACACCTCATTCGCCTTGGTGGAAGTGATTCCCGAACTGCCGGAGACCGAAGCCGTGAAAATTAATGAGAGTGATCTGAAAATTGATACTTTCCGCTCCTCGGGCGCGGGCGGCCAGAACGTCAATAAAGTGGAAACCGCGGTGCGCGTTCTGCATAAGCCTTCCGGCATTGTGGTCGCCTGCCAGACCCAGCGGTCTCAACACCAGAACCGTGAAACCGCTTTAAAAATTTTAAAAGCCAAATTGTTCAAACTGCAGGAAGACGCCAAGCAGGCCGAGGAATTGAAACTGCGCGGCGCGGCGCAAAAAGCCGAATGGGGCCGGCAGATCCGCTCTTATGTCATGCAACCCTACCAACTGGTTAAAGATCATCGCACCGATTATGAAACCTCTGATATTAAAGCGGTTTTGGACGGCGAGCTGGCAGGCTTTATGGAAGCGTGGCTAAGGAAAAACAAGCAGGCAAGTTAGTATTGATTTTTTATATAAATTAAGCTAAAATTTGGTTATAATCTAATCATCTTTTAAAAGCCTGCTAAAGCAGGGCGGAAGATATTTTAATAATTAACAAGGGGGCGAAATAATATGGAGCTGAATTCAAGCGGCGCCAGCAAAATCACGGTTAGCGCCATTAAGGCGGACGTGGGCAGTATTGGCGGACACATTAAGCCCAGCGAACGGTTAATTAAGGCGGTGAGCGATTACATCAGCGACAACCACGGCGGCGCGCTGATTAATTTTCGCTTGAGTTTTACCGGCGATGATATTGCCATTTTGTGCACGCATCGCTTGGGCGTGAACAACGAGCAAATTCATAAACTGGCCTGGGACGCGTTTAAGGCCGGCGCGGACGTGGCCGCCAGCCAAGGTTTGTATGGAGCCGGCCAAGATTTATTAAAAGATTCATTTTCCGGCAATATCAAAGGCATGGGTCCGGCCGCGGCGGAAATGGAGTTTGAGGAAAGAAAGAACGAGCCTTTTTTATTCTTTGCCGCTGATAAAACCGATCCGGGCGCTTACAATCTGCCCCTGTACTTATCTTTTTGCGACCCCATGCATAACGCCGGCCTGATTTTGGCCTCGGACATTGCCAAAGGCTTTGAGTTTCACATCATGGACGTGGAGTATACCGAGGCCGACCGCGTCATCGTTTTAAAAACTCCGGAAGATATTTACGGCATCGCCACCTTATTAAGGGATCAGGAAAGATTCGTAATAGAAAAAATCATCGCCCGTTCGTCCGGCGAGCAAGCCGCCGCGGTTTCCACCACCCGCCTGCATAATATTGCCGGCACATACACGGGCAAAGACGATCCGATTTGTCTGGTCAGGGTGCAAAAAACTTTTCCGGCCACCGGCGAAATTTTATCGCCTTATCAAATCGGCCATTACGTGGCCGGCTTCATGCGCGGCAGCCATACCGGGCCGCTGATGCCGGTTAAGCAGAATACTTGTATTTCTTATTTTGACGGGCCGCCCGTGGTTTCCTGCGCGGCTTATTCTATGCATAACGGCAAGCTGACCGAGCCGGCCGACGCGTTTGATCATGCTTTGTGGGATCATGTACGGGGGAAAGTTTCGGCTAAAGCCATTGAACTCCGCCAACAGGGCTTTTTCGGCCCGGCCATGCTGCCTTACAGCGAATTGGAATACGGCGGCATTGTGGAAAAAATGAAAGAGCTGGAAGCCAGATTTACGGTGAGGAAATAAAAATTATTTTTGTCATTCCCGCGCAGGCGGGAATCCAGGTTTAAGTGGAAAGAATGTAAAATGTAATAATAAAGTCGTGTAAGTCTACGGGGAATACAATATAATACTAGTAATATTTTTTTACATACAGCTTTGCGGCTACCGCCGCGGGCCTTACTTTTTATGACTAAAAAGTAAGCAAAAAGTCTCGGGGGTCTCCGATTGGCTATCGAGTTGATTGTTCTTCCTGCTGTAAGCCATGGCGCCAACTCCAACCCCCGAACCCCCGGGTGATTTTGAAATGGCTTTATTATTAGATTAATTCATGATTAATCCTAAAAATTACTTTTTATTGGCACTCATATTGGCGGCACTTAGTTTCGCCGCGGCTAAATCCGCCGGCGCGCACCAGCCGCGCTATGTGCCGGACAGCCAGCTGGTGCTGATAAAAAATCCGGCGATTTCGCAGGCGTTTTACGGCGAGCTGAAGGGCGATAGCGCCCATTATTTGATTGACTTAAAGCAAGAACAGGCTTTGTATCTGCGGATTTTAGTTCCGGATTTGCCGGAGATTAAAAAAGACAAAACCGTAACCGTGGATTACGCCCCCGAGCTGGGCGTTAAGGCTGCCGGTTTTGCCAAACTTGATCCGGCTTCCGCGCCTTGGGAAAATTTCCATGAAGAATTCGCCGGCGACGATTATTGGCAAGGTCCGGAGTTAAAAAGGCCGGCCGAGGCCGGCTATTATCTGATTAAAGTATCCAGTCCGGATAATACGGGCAAATATGTTTTGGTGATTGGCGATAAAGAAGAATTTCCGGCCGCGGAAATCGGCAAGGCTTTAATCGCCGTGCCGCAGTTGAAAATGAAATTTTATGATAAGCCGGTTTGGCAGTGGTTTAACGGCAAGGTCGGCAAGTATTTTTTACTGGGCCTTGGCCTGCTGCTTGTGGTAGGTTTTATGTTTCGTAAATTCCACCAGGTGTATAAATAATTAATAAAAACTTAATCTCGCTTAGGTAGGCTTATAATATAATTATTAAATAACTTTTATGAAAAAAGGTTATCTTATCAACATTGAAGAGGCGGCCAAGGACAATGATAATTTTCGGCGCGTACTCTACACCGGGGCTTACAGCCAGCTGGTATTAATGGCCCTAAAGCCGGGCGAGGAAATCGGCGAGGAGGTGCATGACACCGTGGATCAATTTTTCCGCTTTGAAGCCGGCCGGGGCAAAGTGGTGATTAACGGCGCGGAGTCCGAGGTGGCCGACGGTTCGGCCGTGGTCGTGCCGGCCGGGGCCCAGCATAATGTTATTAATTTGTCCTCCAGCGAACCGTTAAAACTCTACACCATTTATTCTCCGGCTAACCACCGCGCTGGCGTGGCGCACGCGACCAAGGAAGAAGCCGAAGCCGATGATGAGCATTTTGACGGAAAAACCACGGAATAAGCGCTTCGCGGCGGCTGGGCGGTTAATGCTTTAATGATGAAAAATAAGGGCGGATGAATAATCCGGCCCTTTTTTATTTACCAACAAATTAAAATATGCTAAAATACAATAAGTATCGTCAAAGGTCGAAATATTTTAATTGGCAGCATTAATTTATTAAAATTAAAAAATTATTATGGAAGAAAAAACGCAATACATGGCTTTAACCTCGGAAATTATCGCCAAACAAGCGGTAATTCTCGGTCCGGATATTGCCATTTTGAAAGCCCGCAGCGTCGGCGGCTTGGAAGTCAGCGACGACGGCAAGGTAATTGATATCAAGGGCGATCCCAAAACCGTGCTGCAAGAATTGGTCAATACTTACGTTGAGCTTTCGGGCATGATTGTAAAAAACGCGCTGGGGTCTATTTTTGAAAAGTACCCGGGAATAAAGAATGTCTAACAATATAAGTTTTAATTTATTAAAAAGGAGTGACTATGCTAAAAAAATTTTTATATTTTTTTCCTTGTTATTAATTCCGGCTATTGCCTTGGCGGCGGAAGAAGCTAAGAAATTTGTTTATGACGTAACTTTGATTCCCGAAAGTTTAGAAAATATTCTTGAATTAGTGATTATGCTCATAGCGGTGCTGGCGGCAGTATTCGCTATAAAATTGGCCGCGCTTTCTCAAGGCGGAGAATTGGAAAAGACTTGGAATATGATCGCGATTGCTTCCGGACTTTTTGCCTTGCTTGAAGTTCATGGAGCGCTTAGCGGCTATAAATTGGTCCATTTGGGCGGTTTCGCGGAAATTATTGAATTATTGTTTGGCTTGGTTTTATTGATAACAGTCTATAAAACCAGAAAATTTTTGCTTAAAAAACTGATGGGAAAATAAAATTATGCCTTTAACTTTAATAAGAAGTTTGATTTTAATTATCGGCTGGCCGATTTTAATCGGCGGCAGTATTTTACTTTTTGTTCGGGGCAGGGCGGTGTATAAACTGGTAAAAGGATCGCTGGTGGGTAAAATAGCTATGGTTTTGGTTTATACCATGCTGGTTGAAATGTACAGCCTGGGCATAGTTTCTACCGCTTACATGTTCAGCGACTCCAAGTCGGTTTATTTGGTTTTGCCTGTATTTTTAGCTTGGTTCGCGGTCTTCGTTTGGTCGCTTAGAGTTTTAATCGCGGCCGGCCAAGAGGCTAAGAAAATCAGCGGGCAAAAATAACAGCGAACAGCATGCAGAATTTAGCGATAACTATCGTGGCGGCGCTGGCTTTATTAATTGGGCTTTTTTCGCAATGGAAAAGCCGCCAGTTTAAGATTGATCTGGAAAAACGGGAAGAGGAAACGCGCCGGCGCATGTATGAATTGGCCATCTTAAAAGAATTGGGCGACCGGGTCGGCTATTCGCTGAACGTACAGAATATCATTGACATTATTACCGGATCCTTGCATCAATTTATTGAATATAGCGCGACCTCCTACATGTTTTTAGAGCCGGAAAAAATTATTTTTAAGGTTCATCTGGAAAAATCAGTATCGCGCAAATTCATTGATGACATCAAGGATCGGATGATAAAATCAATTTCCGCGCTGTTAAGCCAAGATTTTAAAAAAATGAGAATTGAGGAAATTTTATCCGGCGCGATTTTAGTTGAAGAGCTGGCGGAGCCGGTCAGGTCGTTTTTTAACATTCCTTTGGTGATCGCCGATAAAGTGGTTGGCGTCTTAACCATTGCCCATACAAAGATCGGCCTATACAAAGAGGAGGAAATGACCATTCTTTATAAAATAGTCAGGCAAGCGTCGCAGGCGGTTACCAGGCTGGAAGAGGTGGTGCGCATTGAAGAAAAAAAATTAAACGCCATGGTGGCAAGCATAACCGAAGGAGTAATCATGACCGATGGCAATTATCGGGTGATGGTGGCTAATCCGGCGGCTAAGCAGGCCCTGGCGCTGGAGAAAAAAGACGAACCAACGATTTTTGATTTTATTGACAACCTTGAGGGCAAGTTTGACATCAGGGGCAAGCTTGAAGAAAGCGTCAAACTGGATAAAATTTTATTATCGCCGAATATATTGATCAGAGATCGTTTTTATCAGATTACTGTCGCGCCGGTTAAGAGCTCGCTGGGCATGAACCAGAAGGAAATTTTAGGCGGGGTGGTAATTCTTCATGACATTACGCGGGAAAAGGAGGTTGAAAAAATGCGGGCTGATTTTACTTCCATGATTGTCCATGAACTGCGAACCCCGCTGGATGCCACGAAAAAAATAATTGAATTAATCAGCACCGGCAAAGTCAGCAAGGATAAAAAAGACAATTATTTAAAGATGATTTATCGGGATTCGTCGTCCATGCTTGACTTAGTCAACAATCTTTTGGACGCGGCCAAGATTGAATCGGAAAAATTTGAAATTAATCCGGAGCCGGCGGACATAAAAAATGTTATCTTGGACCGAGTAAGCTTTTTTGAAACATCCGCGGCCAAAGCCAAGATAAAAATTTACGCCAATTTTGATAAAAATTTGCCGGCTAACGTTAAGTTTGACGTCAAGCGAATTTCGCAAGTATTGAATAATTTGCTGGCCAATTCCTTAAAATATTCAAAGCCGGATGGCTTGGTCAATCTGCAGGCGATTTTACACGCTAAAGGCAAAGATATAACTGAAGAAGCTAAAAGAGCCGGTATTATTTTAAACCTGAAGGAACAAGCCGCTAAATTGTCGGCCGCCGGCGATAGCCTGGCGGTCGCGGTGACCGATTCCGGCATCGGCATCTCCGAGGAAAATCAAAAAGAGCTGTTTAGCAAATTCAAGCAGTTAAAGCAAACCGATTCTAAAAATATAATTCCCGGCACCGGCCTGGGCTTAGTGATCGCGCGCGGCATCGTTGAAGCGCACCAGGGCATGATCGGAGTTGAATCCAAGGAAGGCTTGGGCAGCACTTTTTATTTTACCATTCCCCTGAAGCTAAATAATTTAAATAATAAATAATATGGCCGAAGCTAACAACAAAAAAGTTTTAGTCGTGGAAGATGATGAAGCGCTATTAAGCGTGATGGCGGATAGTTTTACTATTGAAGGTTTTACGGTTTTCAGCGCCGCCAATGGCGCCAGCGGGCTGGAGCTGGCTTTAAAAGAGCATCCGGATATAATTTTGCTGGACATTCAGATGCCGGTAATGGACGGCTTGGAAATGCTTGATAAATTAAGGCAGGATGACTGGGGCGGGCGGGCCGAGGTTATACTGCTAACCAATTTCAGCGACATGGATAAAGTGGCTAAAGCCGCGGAAAAGGGCGCTTATGATTATTTGGTAAAAAGCGACTGGAAAACCGAAGATATTATTAAAAAAGTAAAAAATAAATTGGGCCTGGCCGAAGCGCGAGCGGCAATTGATGTTAATTAAAGATTATTATCGCTCTAATAGCAGAATTTTTTTAACTGCCTGTTTGATTTTTATTTCAGGCATTGGTTTGGCATCGTTTCTGCCGCTTAAAATTTTGCATAATGATGTATGGTGGTTTGGCGCCGCCGTATTTTTTTTGGCCTTGGCGGTTTGGTTTTGGCCGAATAAAATTTTTTTGCTGGCGGCTGTTTTTTGGCTGGCTCTGTGGCGCTACGGCGCCAGCTTGCCGGCCGATGCGCCGGATAAAATTTGGCGCTATAACGGCAGAACCGCGGCTGTGCGCGGCTACGCGGCTGGTGAGTCTGACATTAGGGAAACCAATCAGAAATTGGAAATCGCGGCCGAGTGGCTGAACCTCTCGGCCGGAGGTTCAATTCCGGTTAGTGGAAAAATTTTGGCCACTGCCGATTTGTATCCGGAATATAATTATGGCGACGAACTGGAGCTGGAATGCGAGCTTAAACAGCCGGAGCAATATCAAGGTTTTGCTTATGATCGCTATTTGGCAAGATATAATATTTATTCAACCTGCTATTATCCCAAAATTAAAATCATCGGAAAAAATCGCGGCCGTATTTTTTACGCTAAAATTTTCGCGCTTAAAGGAAAAATTGCCGGAATAATTGACGCCGGCATGAGCGAGCCGGAGTCTAGCCTGGCGCGGCCCATTGTATTCGGCGGCCAGCGGGGCGTTGAGCCGTCTATTAAGCAAAATTTCCAAAAAACCGGCCTGACTCATATTATGGCGGTATCCGGCTTTAACGTCAGTATTATTGCGGCCGTGGTTCTAGCAGTACTGCTTGGCGCGGGCATTAGCCGGCGTTACGCCTTTTACGCGGCCGCGGCCATGCTCGCCGGCTACATCGTGCTGGTCGGTATGCCGGCTTCGGCCATGCGCGCCGGGTTAATGGGTTTTTTAGTGCTCTGGGCCTTAAAGCTGGGGCGGCTTAATAAAATTACCAATTCGCTGGTTTTGGCCGCGGCTCTACTATTGCTGGCTAATCCCAGGCTGCTGCGCGATGACGTTGGCTTTCAACTATCATTTTTAGCTCTGGCCGGCTTGGTTTACGTTTATCCCATTCTGGAAGCGCTGTGGCAAAAAATAAAATTGCCCAAGCTGAAAGGGGCGAGCGACGGCTTGCTGATTACCTTAGCCGCGCAGGCTTTTACTCTGCCCATACTGGCGTATAATTTTTCTCAAATTTCCTTAATCGCGCCGCTGGCCAACCTGGCGGTTTTGTGGACCTTGCCGATTTTAACGGTTTTAATTTTAATCGCCATACCGTTAAGCTGGGCCATTCCCGGATTGTCATTCATCTTTTTTCTGCCCAGCTTAATTTTAACCAAATATATTTTAGCCGCGGTAAAATATTTGGCCGCCCTGCCATTTAGCTATCTGGAAGTTGATTATTTATGGCCGGGCTGGGCGGTTGTTTATTACGCGGTAATTATTTATTCAGTTATAAAATTGCGGCGGTCTAAATTGTTAAAGCCGGAGATAAATGGTAAAATATAATTATGAAAAAAGCTTGTGTTTTTATTTTTGTTTGTTCGGCCGCTATCGTTTTTGCCGGCCCGATCAGGGCTGAAAATTATGATTTAAAGGCTGAATCGCTGGTCATGAATTCGGCTAAATGCGAAGTTAATCAGCTCTGTCCCTTTGCCGCCAGAGTGAAAAATTTGGGCAGTGAATTTAAAATGGATTTTCCATTGAATTATAAGGCGGCCGCCAATGATTTTAAATTGGACTCGCCGGCAAGTTTGTCGCCGGCTCGGGGCACGACCATAAAAACCAATGACTACGCGACTTACGCTTTTTACGGGGTTTTTTCCCAATTGGGCGTCCATACCGTAAATTTTTCCGTTGACGCGGCCGGCTATCTGTCGGAAAGCGATGTTGGCAACAATTCAGTCAGCCTGGAGGTGGGCGTTACCGGCTATGACTTAGCGGTTGAAAGCCTGACTATTCTGCCGGCTAAACCCATGGCCAAGCAAAATTGCTACATCCAGATTAAAGTAAAAAATAACAGTTCGTATAAATTATATACTGAAGCCGGTTTGAGCCTGGTTAAAAGCTTTCCGGATTTTTCCGTGGCTAACGCTTCCAGCACCTCGCCCAGCCTGGCCAAGGTGATAGATTCCGGCGGCTATCTATATTATGGCTATGAGGGCAAGTTCACGGCCGCGGGTGAAAAGCAACTAAGCTTTACCGTGGATCCGGATGATGTCTTAAAAGAAAGTGATTCAACCAACAATTCGCAAAATCTTAAAATCACGGTATATAATCCGGCTGACGCTGATCTGGCCGTTGATTCGGTCAGCTTGAGCTCCGGCAAAATTATCCTAGGCGAACCTCTGGATATTACGGTGAATGTTAAAAATGCCGGCCGGGCATCATTAACCGACGGAACCGGCTTGGCCAAGGCGGAATTCAGCTATAATTTGCCGCACTTTGATTATGACGTAAATTCTCCGGCGGCCGGCAGTTTGCCCGTTATGGCCTCGCCCTTTAATCCGGGCGACTTTTTTTCTTATAAATTCCATGGCGTGTTCAGCCGGCCGGGCAATTTTAACCTGGATTTTTTAATTAATAAAAGCCGGCAGTTAATTGAAGCTGATTACGGCAATAACGCTACGACAACGCCGGTTACAGTGTATAACAGTTTAGCCGACGCGGACAGTTTTTCCGTTTTAACCAAATCTGTCAGCTTTGCCAGTTCCACCGCGGCCATTATCAGCTGGACAACCGATGTTAAAACCGCGGGGCGGGTTAATTATAATTTGGCGCATAATAATGTGAACGACAATAAGGCTGAAGCCGCCAACAGCGCGCTGGAGCACGCGGTAACTTTAAATAATTTAATAGCCGGAGAAAATTATGATTATTCCATTACCGCCCAGAATGGCACGGTAGTAAAGACGGAAGTTATCAGCAGTTTTACCATGCCCCTGGATAATACTTTCCTGATAGCCAAGCAGGCCGGCTCGGAGATTAAAGCTGAACCGGCTGCCGTTGCCACTGGCACGGCCGCGGCGGCGGTGACGGCCGGTAAGGCAATCGCGGCCGCGAGCTTGGCGGCGGTTGATGACGGCTTATATAATAAATTGAAAGGCAAAATTTTTTTAAAAGTTGAAGATTTAGGCCAAGCATATTACGCTAGCCCTAAAGAGAAAAAAATCTATTATTTGGGCCGGCCGGCCGATGCTTTTCAGGTTATCAGAGAGCAGGGTATTGGCGCGAGCAACGCTGATCTGGCCAAAATTCCGCTTGGCCTGGAGATCTTAAGCGGGGCTGACGCTGATCATGACGGCCTGCCCGATGCTTTTGAGGACGCCATCGGCACGGACAAAAGTAAAACCGACACGGACGGCGACGGCTATAAAGACAAAGAAGAGCTGGCCTCCGGCCATTCGCCTCTGGTTAAAGGCGCGAGAATAAATCATGATCTTAAATTTTCGGCCGCGCAGAAAGGCAGAATTTTTTTGCAAGCGCAAGGTCGGGGAGAGGCCTGGTATATTAACCCGGCTGACGGCCAAAGATATTTTCTGTCCCGGCCGGCCGACGCCTTTAACTTGATGCGTGGTTTGGGAGTGGGGCTGGCCAATAAAGATTGGCAAACTTTGGCCGGAGGAAAATAGGAGGTTTGGCCGCGATAAAAAGCTTATTTTTCGCTTAGGACGAAATCTGTGTATTTTTCTTAAAATTATTCAAAAAGGAAGACTTGAATAATTTTAAGAAAAATTATTACAATTTCGTATGCGCTCAAAGTAAGCTTTTTATCGCGGCCGCTGTAAAATTAAAATCACCAGCAAGCGGATTGCCGGCTGGTGATCGTTGTTATTCCTCCTGTTCATTTTTTTGAATATTTTCTAGCCAAGTCGTTGTCTATAACGTAGACGCAGACCTCTTTGGCCCCTTGTTCGGTGTAGCCGGACTTATTAATTAAATTATTAATAAGCAAGGCTACGTCATCCTTGATTTTTTTGTCATTGTTGCTAAAATTTTCCGTGCCATAGTCATTGATCGCGGTACGGAAATTTGTGTCATCCAGGAAAGGATCCAGCACGGTTTCTTTAAGGTTTTGGCTGTATCTTTCCTTTAGGTCGCGGTATTGCTCCGTGTCGGTGATTTTTTTATCCCCGATCATAATTTCCTGCAGGGTTTTTACGCCGTACTCTTTTAGCGACCTTTCCCGGAAGTTAAGGCGCTGCAGGTCGGTGGAGCCGGTGCTTAGAATTTTTTTTTCAATTGAGGCAAAAAACTCCTCTGCAATTTCCACCTCCTCTCCGGTATATTTGCATTTTTCCTTTGCCCCAATTTCAAAATTTATGGCGAACAGATAGTTTTGGATATCCTTGGCTATTCGGTCTTCGTTGTAGTTGTATAAAGCAGTTTTAACTTCTTCCAAAACCGAATAATTGTACAAATTGATTAAGGAATCCAAAAATCCCGGCGGCACTTTTTCGTGAAGGTTGCCATTTTTTTTCAGAAAAAAGTCATGGACCTTGGACATGGTAATGAGTCTGCCGTCTTTAGCGTAAGCCGTGATGAATTCGCTAAAGATTTTTAAAGAATCCCTGCCGGAAAATCCCTGCACCCCCTCTTCCTCCGATTCCATAATTAATTTTTTTCTTCTTTCGGCGGTAAAATCTTTGCGGTCTTCTTCCGAGAGCCAGGTCGGGATGATGCCGGCGTAGATGTCCATTTTTAGCAGATATAAATTACTGTCGCAATAAAGATTATATCTGCCCGGCTCTTTAATCCAGGCGTTGATTGTTTTGGACTCTTTCAGCCGCGAAGAAATAATCGCTTTGGCAAAATTTGCCAGTACGCGGGGCAAGAAAGAGTTTTCCACCCGGTTGCCAAAAACTTTCTTGTAAATTTCAGTCTCGGTTTTGAAGTCCAGGACATAATTTATTTTTATGTATTCTTTTCTATCCTGAAAAGAGTTGTCGTCAATTACGTCCTTGGTTTTGCCTTCGCCGCTGTTTTTGTCGTCTCCCGGGTTCATTACGGCCAGGAATAATGAATTAACCGTTTCCTCAATACTGCCGATTTTGTGGACGCGCTCGCTGATAATGCCGTGGAGGTTGGAAAATCTTTCCTTGTTCGCGTCCTTGATATCCTGCAGTACGTATATTCCGTTGTTGGTCTTCGCGTAGTTGGAATAGACGTACCGGACCAGATCGCTGTTTTTAAGCAGCCGGTTTATCTGTTCCTGCAGCATGGGGTTGGTTAACACATGCTCCTGCGGCAACTCTCTGTCGCCGGGGTTAAAAACGCTGATGCCCTGGCCTAGGCTTTTGCAGGCATTATACCTTTGGGCGTAAATCATGCTGAAAACTTCTTCGGGACTGTCAAACTTATCAAGCAATACCCGAAAAAGCGATTGACAGATGGCGCAGGGGGTATCTTTAAATACCCATTCATACTCTTTGTCGTTGAGCCTAGTTTTGAATTCTGTATTCTGAAACAGATCCTCAAAACATTCTCGCCGATACGATTTCGGCACCATCAATAGAGGATGGTCATGGCTGGGACAAGGAATTTCAATATAGCCATCCTTCGGCGGGACAAAACTGACATTGCCCATGCCTTCCATCATTTGCCAGGGCGAATTGGCTTGATGGCTTATTTCGGAAAACCCCCCTAGTTTGTCCACGCCCAGCTTCCAAACCACTTCGTAGCTAAGACCCTGGTCGCCAGACATATACTCTTCAAATTTCTGCAGCAGGTTAGCCAAAAAAGTGCTTTTGCCGCAGCCATGGGGCCCTTCAAAAATATAAATTTTATTTTGCTGGGTGCCCACTTTTAACGCGGTAAAAGCGTTGACTAGCCGATTGGCGAACAGCCGGTCGGCGAAAAATGGATTATCTGCTCCCTCAACGAACAGACTGTTGGTGTTGTAGCGGACGTAATTAATGGATTCTGGATCGTTCGGATATTCATTTTCGCCGTCGCCCAGATGTCCGTGAATCATATCATACATCAGCTGAAAAATGTTTCTGACAGCCAAAAAAGGCTGTTTAACAACTGCCTCCAAAAATTCACTGTAGGGAATCAGCGAGCGTTTTTCTCGGCCGATCATTTTTTGTCCCAGATACTGGATTATTTGACTAGCCGTCATGACACTTCCTCCTTAACCGGTATTTTGCGGTGATGCTTCTTTAATAATTTTTTTAGATAATTTTCTTTTTTCCATGGTGTATCTGACTCTCTGCTGTTTCCAGCAGTCAGAATCCTCACCATATAGCTGCCGATATTGAGGCGGTAAGTCATCGTCGTCATCCGCGTCTGTCAAGACAATTTCCGTGGTTTCCAGGACAACCGGTCCGCCCCAAAGATACTCAATTCCCAGCATGGTGTTGGGAATATGTTTTGCCAGTAAGGGTTTGCCCTCAAAATGGTGGGTTAAGCAAAGCGCTTCCTCTGCCTTTTCAAAAGTGATGTGTGGCGGATGGTAAAGATGGTTATTGATCATTTGCCGATAGTCTGTTGCCCGGCGGCTTTTAATATAATGTTCTTGCCGCTTGGTATCAGGATTTAGCCGCGTTCCCATGACGAACAGTTGGTTCTTGGCGACAAAATCCTGGAAATCTTCGTCAGACAAAAAGTTTATCAGCGTGGAGTCATTGAAGTTTTCCCTAATGAAAAAGAGATAGTCCAGGCCGCGGCCTGTTTGTTGGTCAAACTGTTTCCGTTGATGTTGATCTTTAATTTTCTCAAAATTATAATTCAACTTTCCTTTGGCCGCCAGTTCATAAAGACAATCTATGAGTTTCAGTCCTAAGGCGTAGGGGTTAAGGCCGATATGAGACATGGAAACTACGCCGGCATTGAGTTTGGCATAATCAGCGCCGTGGCCTGTTATCCGGTCGTCTTCCATAAAAAGCTTATCGTGCCAGAAACTAGCCCAGCCTTCATTCAAGATCTTGGTCCTAATTTGCGGCTGAAAATACAGCGAGGTGCTTCTGACGACTTGCATCACTTTTTTCATCCAGTTATTTTTTCCTTGGTTTATGACCGGGGAATTTTCCATCAGGAATTGCAGCAAGTCGTTGGGCTTGGTTTTTTTCTCCCTGGTCCGCTTCTCAAAAATTTTGGCAAACTCCGGGTACTTTTTTTTGCTGTCTTCAAAAAAGACGCTTATGCCGGTAGTTTGTCCAAACTCCCTGATGCATTGGTTATGTCTGGCGACTTCTTCGTCATAATCCCGGCTTTTTGCCTGGGCGAATTCCCCGAGGAAACCGCCAAAGTAAAAATCAACTTTTTCCTGTTCTTGGTTCATCGTCGGGAGATCATTTTTGTTGAGTTCGCTGTAGAAACCGACCAAATTGTCAATACCGCGGCTAAACTCTATTACATAATCAACCCACCTTGATTCCTGGCCCTGTTCCTGGCGTAATTCCGCGATCAATCTCTTATCGGCCAGAGCCTGTCCCACGAAGTCGTCGTTCCGGGTTTCTTCGAAATATCTATTGTTTTGCAGGAAGTCAATGTGGCCCAAGACATGGTAGAAGAGCATTACATTGAGCCAATCCGGATTATTGTCGTTGTAATAGGAGAGCGGCGGCCGCGAATTAATGACGGTTTCGTATGGGTTATTCGGATAAAATTTGTAGACTGTTTTATCTTTTATTACTCCAACGTCATCCAGCCAATAGTCATAAAGCGTCGGGACGTTATTTTTAGCGCTAAGCCAGATTAAATCTCGGTTAGTTACTATATACTCCATGGTTTCATCCGAGAACTTTAAGCCGGCGGCGCGCGCCTTGGCTTTACAGCTCTCCATAATTTGCTTGGCGTGGTTGCTAATTAATTCCATTATAGTTCTCCTTTAAGAAATCAGCCTTTTCATGCTGGCCGCGATTTCGTCATCGCTGGCTTGAGCCGCGGTTAAAACTTCCAGTTTAAACAAATCAGGATGGGAATTTAGCAGGCCGGCCAGGTACTCTTCTGCTATGGTCTTTCTGTCTCTGGCATAAGACCAATCATTTTTCGCCACCGTAAGACCGAAGCGATTAGCGTAGGCTAAAATTTTTTCCGCCTGTTTAATTATCTCCTGACTGTAATCGTCTCCGTTTTGGTCATCTCCGTCAGTGCCTTGGAAGACATACAAGTTGTAGTCTTTGGCCAGGTTTTCCCGATCAACGATCTCGTTGAGTAAATTGTAGGCTGACAGAATCTCCGTTCCACCCTGGGTCCTTGAGCCAAAATATGTTTGAAAATCAGACACTTCTTTGGCTTCAGTATCATGCAGGATAAATCGAGATTTTACCCGATTATTATACTGAAAGACCAGCCAGCTGTAAATCATCAGGTGCTGTGCCACTACCACCTTGGTCGGCGCTCCATCCATGGAGCCGGAGTAATCACGGATAAAAAAAACAATCGCTTGCGACTCGTATGACTTTTCCTTGGACAAAACCCGATAGATCTTATCACGGGGCGCGATCAGCAACTTAGTTGTATCAATATCATCAACGTCTAAATTGCCCAGCGCGTTGTTGGTTTTGACAATTTGCCGCAAGGTGGCTTTTTTGTCCAGAATTTGGCCGGCGCCTTGATGCCGATCGGTCAGATCGTAAATATAGTTGTCAATTGCCACTTTTTTGCCTTTATCCTTAATGTTGGGCAGCTGAAATTTTTCCGTCAGCAGCCTGCCCATCTCGTAGGCGTCTTTTTCCGCGCCATGTTCGCCGCCGCCTTCGCTGCCGGCTTGGTGGCTGGGGGGGCTGTCAGCATCCTGCTCCTGTTCAACCGTCTCTCCTTCTTCGCCTTCGCCTTGTCCGCCAGTGGTTTCTTCTTCCATGGGGTTATGGCCGTGATGGAATTTTTCTTCCGTGGCGGTAGGGATAACAACAACGGTGTTATTCTTTGAGCCAGGCACGATCAGTTTCCCAATTTTAATTTTTTCCGGAAAGCCGTCGGCTTTCCTTTGTCTGTCTTGATCCAGTAAATCGTCCAGTGTTTTCATGATTTTATCTCCTAAATTTTTTGCGGGGGACGAAACTTTGTGATGTTTCGTCTCCCGCGTTGTGTTAGGTTTCATCTTCCGGCTTGCAGTAGTATTCAATCGTCTTTTCCGCGCAAGTTTTGCAGTAGCCCAGTTTGCCAATCATGGTTGAAATGGCTTTGAACCTTTTTTCTCGGTTTTCCTCGTTGGTTTGATTCGCTAAAATTCCGGCGAAACTGCCAACGCCATGAACATCAGACTTGAGCCGCACGTCGGTGACGGCTTTTACCAGCCGCAGATCGTCCATGAAATCGTAATTTGGATCTATGGTCATCTTTTGGCTGTAGAGCTTCTTAATGGTGGTGCGGAAAGTTTTCCGCTCCTCTTCGGTGTTAATGCCGGCGCGTTTTTCCACACTCTTGACCCAGGTTTCGTCAATTTTTAACGGAGTAATTTCTCCGGTGGCTGGATCGCGGCGCGGCCACATTTTGTCCGGCCCCAGGTTTTCCGCGTCAATGCCGATGATCATGTTGACATAGTTCATGACATCGCGCTTGATCGCCTGCGCGTCGTCCATGTAGGTGTTAAACATGGCGATTAAAATTTGCTCACGGTATAAGCCCTTGGCGATTCTGGTATCTTCAAGGAATTTTGCCCGGTCGCTAGGATCCGTGACGTAGTCAAGGATCACCCGCTCCTGCGCCAGAAAATAATCTTCAGCGAACATGCATTGGCCTTGATTGGTCTCCGGCATTTCCATGAGAATCTGCATGGCCCGGCCCAAATTTCTTTGGCCCAGCCCTTTTTGACCGAACCTTTTAGTGACATCGGCTTCGCGGCTAAGGTCGCCAACTACTTCAGCCAAGGTTTTAATACTTTTGTCTCCGGCGATTTCCCCGGCCGCGAGTTTAAGCATTTCCACTGGAGTTAACTTATTGGCTTTGGGCAGCCTAGTTAGGGTTACCGCGACCGAAGCGGCATAGTTAAGGTTTGGATCAATATGAAGTTTGTCATGGGCCACGGTTGTTTTAAACTCATCACCGATAACGTAGCCGGTCAGACTTTGCTGCAATCTGTAGTTGGTGTTGTGCGACATAAAACAAATGCGGCAACGGTCAACGATTGGCGCTTCTTCTTTTTCCGTGTTGAAAGTGTTGAACACGTCATTATTGGAAGTCGCGATGATCAGGGTGTCAATCGGCCATTTGTAGCCGTCCATTTCAATTGTCCGATTCTGGATAATTGCCAGATAGACTTGCACCAAGTCTTTCTTGTTGCGGAAAATTTCATCACTGAAATGAATGCCGCCGCCGGCCACGCGGGCGATCGCGCCGCGCCGCAGGTCAAATTTGTATGGATTGTTGGTGTCGGCGATATTCATTAGCCGCTGAATTGACTCTTCGCCCAGCAGATCAACCGCCGAGGAAGTTATTTTGTCTTTAGCCGAATATTTCCCTGTGATCGTGCCGAGGGTTTCGCTAACTGGAACAGGCACAATTTGCAGGTGCTGTTGGCAGATGTCCTGGAAATTTCCATTGGTGCGCTCCCTGATTTTATTCAAGATATAATCAGAGCAAGCGCCCAATGGCCGGTAGTTCTTGTAAAGCGCCTCAATTTGTTTGTCGGTAAAACCTTGATCAGATAAGAATTTTTGATTTTCAATCTTGGTCTCCGACAGGTTCATGGCCAGGATCATTGGATCTTCGTAAGTTTGGGATTCGGCTTCAGGGATGTTGCCGAATCCGCTTAAACTTTTCAGGTTAGTAAATCTGAAAGTATATTTTCGGTTTTCCGGCAGACTCAAAAATTGCCGGTAAGTGGAACAGAGCGACTCGGCCAGAAAAGTTTTGCCATTACCCGGTTCGCCTACCAGCACAAAAGCCATCTCTGATGATGATCCGCCTTCGGCCGCGTCTTTTACGAACGAGACCAAGCTGTTAATCACCTCGTACATAGCGATAGCGTGTTTACTGCCGCGGCGAAAAACTTTAAAGTCATACATCATCTTGCCGTTGACGATAACTTTTTCAATTTTATCGTCGCCTTCCAAAATCATCCTGGCTACCGACTGATAGGCGTTTTCAAAACGCCTTTGGCCTGTTTTTACCGCTGTCAAATAATTGTCTAGAGTCTTTAGGCTGTTACCGTTCATTTTTTTTCCTCCCGTTGCTTGTTGTTATAATTGCCTGTTGTGGTAAAACTCACCACCTTTCTTCTTAAAATTGTTAAAGTTCGGCCTAAACAAAAATCCCAGCTTGGTTAGCCGGGGGTTTTGGATAGGATGTTGTTTGGTTTTATCTTTACTTCCTTAATCCTTTTCCCAGCGTAACACAAGGCATGGCTACCAAAATAGCAACGATGGCATAATTAATGTGTTTAATCTGGGAAAAGTTTTCCAGCTTCATAGTATTATCATTCTAATACTTGGCTAGTATTTGTCAATATGTGCATAACTATTTGTTAAATGGCTAATATTAGAATAATAATTGTCATTGCGAGCGACCAGAGGGAGCGAAGCAATCTCCGGTTAGAATAGTAAGCTGTTTATTATGTTTTTGTTTTGAATATTAAACCGGGGATTGCGAAGCCTGTCCCGAGCGAAGCGAGGGATCCGCGTTCGCTGACGCTCCTCGCAATGACGGAGAAATTAAGATATAATTCAATCATGTCGGCCAGATTATATAAAATATTGCTGATTTTAGGAATGGCCGCCTGCGCCGCGGCCGTTCTTTTATTCTGGCTGGCTTATCGCGCGCCCAACCGGCTGGTTGTTGATTTTCTGGACGCGGGCCAGGGGGACGCGATTTTGATTAAGGCGCCATCGGGGCAAAATATTTTGATTGACGGCGGACCGGACAAAAGCGCGGTTAAGCGGCTAGGCGAAAATTTGCCCTGGTGGGACAAGCGGATTGACTTAATGATTTTAACGCATCCGCATGACGATCACGTCACCGGTTTGATAGACGTGTTAAAAAGATATAGCGTGGGAAAAATTTTATACACCGGCGTAACGCATACGGCGCCTAATTATTTAACTTGGCTCAAGCTGGTGCGCGATAGCAAAACGCCCATGATTATTATTGATAAAACGCAAACCATAAAGCTGGGGCAAGGCTGTGAGCTGGAAATACTGTATCCGGCTAAAAGTTTTCTGGGCCAAACCATTGAAGATCTGAATCAAAGTTCAATTATCGCCAGGTTAAGCTACGGCCAAACCAAATTTTTACTGACCGGCGACGCGGGCGAAGAAGTTGAAACCGAACTGCTGAACCGCGGCGCCGACATAAGCGCCGATGTTTTAAAAGTCGGCCATCATGGCTCGCAGTATTCCACGGGCCAGGAATTTTTAAATAAAGTTCGGCCGAAAATCGCCGTCATTGAAGCGGGTAAAGATAATCAGTTCGGCCATCCGAATTTACGCACCATAAAGAAGCTGGAGCGGGTTGGCGCCAGGATTTATCGGACGGATAAAGATGGGACGATTGAAATTATCAGCGATGGCGTATCTGTCATTGCGAGCCCCGACGCATTTGGTCGGGGCGAAACAATCCCACAAACAATAAATTTTTACCCAAACTAGCCATTCGTGAGATTGCTTCGTCGCTGGCGCTCCTCGCAATGACAGGACCATCTTGCTATTTTAAGGCAAAATGATATAATATAAATTAATTAAAAAATCTATTATGGATAAAAACAAAAAAACGATTTTAGTGGTGGAGGACGATAGTATGATCAGTTCCATGTATAAAACAAAATTTGAAGCCGACGGTTTTAACGTCTTAACCGCTGAAGACGGGGCTTTCGGTCTGGAGCTGGCCAAGAAAGAAAAGCCGGATATTATCATGCTGGACATAATTTTACCTCAGCTGGACGGTTTTTCCGTGCTGGAAGAAGTTAAAAAGGACAAGGCCACGAAAAAAATCCCGGTAATTATGCTGACTAATTTAGGCACCAACGAGGATAAAATCAAGGGGCAGAAAATGGGCGCGGTTGATTATCTGGTAAAAGCCAGTTTAACTCCGGGCCAGGTTAGCGCCAAAATTAAGCAGGTTTTAAAGATAAAATAACGGAATATTTTTATGAAACACCCTAAAGATGAAAGAACTCTGGTTATCATTAAGCCGGACGGCGTGCAAAGAACTTTAGTCGGCGAGATTATCCGCCGCTATGAAAGAACCGGCCTGAAAATGGTGGGTCTGAAAATGGTTATGCCTACCGAGAAAATGGCCATAGAGCATTATTACGGCGTGGGCGGCGACGCTTGGCTGGAAGAAGTCGGCCGCAAAGCCCGGGCCGCTTACGAGAAAAAAGGCTTGGAGTCGCCTTTTAAAACAAACATGGAAAACGGCCGGGCCGTGATGCAGGCCAATGCCAAATATTTAAGCTCCGGTCCGGTGATCGCCATGGTCTGGCAAGGCAATGGCGCGGTCGGGCTGGTTAGGAAAATTACCGGCGGCACCGAGCCGCAAACATCGGATGTGGGCACGATTCGGGGAGATTTAACTCTTGATTCTTACGCTATGGCCGATCTGGATCAAAGAAGCGTCAGAAATTTAATTCATGCGTCAGGCACGATTGAAGAAGCGGCCAAGGAGATAAAGTTTTGGTTTAAGGAGGGTGAATTACATAATTATCGCCTGGTCGGGGAGCAGATTTTGTATGATGTTAATTTGGACGGGATAAAAGAGTAAGATTGGATGAATTATTTTTTATTATTTTCTGCCCGGCTTTAGCCGGAGTTAAAATATGCGGAATGGATTAACTCCTGAACTTACTCGCATCCAGGATGATTTTTGCCTTTCGGCTAAAAATCATATGTTTGTTGGTAAATTCAGGAATTAATCCTATAGTCTTGATATGTGGATAAATCAGCTTGACAACTTAAGCAAAATTATTTAAGCTATTATATAGATATGAAACAAGCCATCCGAAAATTTACCGCGACTGTTAAATACGTATTTATTTTGTTGGTCGGCATTATTGTAATGCCGATGCGATTTAGGGTGGCTGAAAGTTAAAGAGAAAAGAAAAATTTTAGATAAAAATATAAAGCCACCCAAATAGCGAGGGTGGTTTTTAAGTGTAAATATGATCTTTAAAATTAGGCCGGAACGAAAAAGCTTGTTTTTCACTTAGACGAAATTTGTGTATTTTTTTTAAAATTATTCAAACAAGAAGACTTGAATAATTTTAAAAAAAATTACTACAATTTCGTATGCGCTCAAAACAAACTTTTTCGTTCCGGAAAGCAACTTAAAAAATTTAAAAGAATCTCAAGAAAGGAGGGATGTAAAAAGATGATGAAGTTGTTTTATTTCATCGAACCTAACGGCAGTTCAGACGGTTGTGCGATTATGCGCGCGCGATTTGCTTCGTTACCGGTAGGCGAAGGAGAGGTACAAACAAAAGTTAATGGCACGGAGCAACTTGTAAAGTTGCCAGAAAACTGGAAGCATGTTTTTACTATGCTGTCCTGGACTAGAGAGTTAGTCAAGGACTGCCAGACAAAACAAGAGATGGCGGATTTTTTCATGATAAAAGGAGGTATAAATGGAATTTGTGCTTGATTCCGGAGAAGAGGTTGTTTCTTTAAAATTTGGTTGTTGCGCCGTAATTGTTTGCGTTAAGCAAACAAACGGCAAAAAAAGGCGGATCACGGGCATAGAAGCTGAAGAAATTTACAGCCTAATCAAGAAGGAAACAACTTCAAAGGAGTTAGAAAGAAATGGGATCGTTGCCATACAAGGTTTGCCGCAACGGGACGGAGTGTGGCCGCCCCGTCACTAAAAGAAAACATACAAGGAAAGGGCGGTGTCCTGACTGCGGGGCGGGCCTTGTCGACCTTGATGACAACGCTCATTTTTTGAAAATTCAACAGCGCCGAGAGAGAGCGGAGCGCCGTCTTTTCGCGAGTCAACTAATGTAAATCGCAAAAAGCCATGAAATTATAGAATAACTTAGGCAAACATCCTAAAGTTATTCTGCCGGGGGGAAAGAAAAATGCCACAACACATTTTTCTTTCCCCCTCACCTATCTTTCATTTTGTCATCTCGGACGGAAAACGAAATTTACAAAATATTGTAAAATGTTATAAAGTTCCGGTCAAGATGACAAAATAAAAACTTACAAGATTTACCAAATAATTATTTACATATGTTTTTAGTTCAAGGCAAAAAAATTATTACGATTATTAAGGCCATTGCTCTTGGCCATTTTTTGCTTTGAAGACAAGAATAAATATAAAATAATCTAACCAGAACCGTCTTCAAAGCAAGACGGTTTTTAAATTTTGTACATTAAAAGGAGGGCATCATGGCAAAGTCTGACGAGAAATATCTGATCGGCTTGGAGGTATTGATTTGGTTTTCTATTAGAAAGCCGCAAATATTTTCAGAACTGTTGAGAAGCGGCGATATCTCCTTTAAAGAGGGGATAACGCCAAAAGCTTGTGATGAATTAGAGAAGCTGGCTGATGAAGACGGTTCAAACCAGCCGGCATAATTTTCGCGCTATGGCGGTTCTCCTGGAGCCGCCTTTTAATTTTGCTAAGAATTCAGGCTAATGTGTCAATTGCGTAAAATAAATGCGTAAAAAAACGTTCCTCTTGATTTTTTTTACGGGTTTGCTATAATTATCCACAGGTATGATTAAGACAATACAAAAAACTGTTTTATTCAGCTTTTTTAGCTTTTATTGGTTTTCCGCGCGGAGACCGGTTTTTTGTGGTGTTTTGACTTATTGATAAAGTTAAAACTCACTAGGGAAAAGAACCGGCTCTCCGCAAGGGGAGCCGGTTTTATTATATTTTGTACCTTAAAAACAGCCATTACCGCGAAGCAGGCAATTCTTTCTGGATTGCCGCCTTCGCGGCAATGACGTAACAAATTAATAACAAGGAGGGAGGAGAATTTGGAGACATCTGAAACCAAACAAAAAACAGAGCGTTATTTTCAATGCCTTTACAATGTTGATGAGGGTGCATTGAGAATGGTTGGCGACCCGGTGCCTTTGAGATTCACTTTTTATATTAAGAGAGGGCAAGTAGTACTATTCGGCCCGCGCGAGTCGCTGGCCAAGGTTAAAAGCGTATCGGAAATTGAAGCCCTGGGTCTGTATAGATCGTAGGGAAAAATTTAAAAAAGGAGAGAAAAGGTGATTATTGTATTGAAACCTGGTTTAACGGATGGTGAAGAAATGGGAATAACTCAAATAGCACTTAAGGCGGGATTTGAACGGGTTACACCTGTTCGCGGCGATATTAATACGGTTTTGAATTGCATCGGCAAGCTGTCGCTATACAAAAAGAATAGTCTTAAGAGCCGCCTAGAAAATCTGCCGGAAGTTGAAGGGGTGATGGTTGTGGACTCGCCGATGCGTTTAAGCTCGCGAAAATATCATCCGGACAATCTGGCTGTGCGGGTCAACGGCAGTGGAGAAGTTGGCGGGAAAAAAATTGTGGTAATCGCCGGTCCTTGCTCCGTCGAGAGTGAAGCGCAAATTTTATGTACCGCCGAATCGGTTAAAAATGACGGAGCGGACATCTTGCGCGGCGGGGCATTTAAGCCCAGGACTTCGCCTTATGATTTTCAAGGTCTGGGTGAAGAAGGATTGAAACTCCTGGCCAAAGCCAGGAAAATAACCGGACTGCCTTTTGCCACGGAAGTTATGAGTCCGGAGAAGGTTGATTTGGTCGCTGAATATGCTGACATTCTGCAAGTTGGCGCGCGCAATATGCAGAATTTTGACCTCTTAAAGGAACTGGGCAAAATAAATAAGCCGGTGATTCTGAAAAGAGGTTTGGCGGCCACGATAGATGAATTTCTTGGCGCGGCCGAGTATATTCTGGCCGGGGGCAATAACCGTGTTATCCTTTGCCTAAGAGGAGTCGGCGGTAAGTTGTTCGCTGGCGGCGGGTTGAGCCGGAACCTCATTGATATTGGCGATATCCCGCTGATAAAAAATAGAAGTCATTTACCACTTCTATTTGATCCTTCTCATGCCTGCGGCCGTATAGATATGATTGAGCCTATGTCCTTGGCCGCTCTTTGCGCCGGGGCCGATGGATTAATGGTGGAAGTGCATCGTGATCCTGACAATGCTCTGTGCGACGGTCTTCAATCATTAAATCATGGGCAGTTCGCGACTCTGATGAATAAAGTGCGGGCGATTGCTCCAATAGTCGGGAGGGAATAAAATCTTGATAGCCGTGCCAGCTGTTCTAACCAAACAGCGGCACGGCTCTTTTTCTTTTCATTGATTCTTAATATTTGGTGTGATAAGATAATAAGGTGATAATAGGTTTTATCGCTTAAAATAGCTTCATCAAGGCTGATACAAGTTTTGGATTAAACTGTCTTAATTGGCTATCCATATTTTGCCCCGCCGTGGCGAGGCAAAGAGGAGCAAGGTTATAGAGACGGCTACAAAATTGTTTCTGCTGTAATTTGTTCTTTTTGCTTTAGGCTTTGTCAGGCGGGCGCGAAATGATTTTCACCGTAATGTTATTACGGCTCAAATCCTGTCGCTGGCTTTCCTCGCCTAAACCAAAAAGCCATAAATTTCGCGACGAAACAGTTTTGTAGCCATCTCCAAATTTATTATTAGCGCTAATTTACAGTGCAAACCGTGAATTTTGGCTGGTAATAATCTGCTTATACGGCAGAATCCATTGGACTAAGCCAATTCTTGTTCAGTTGCTCCCCGCACCGCGGGGTAATTGGTGAAGCTTTTTTAGTTGTCAAAATTTGATAATGTAATATAATTAGAAATAACGGGGTGTAGTATAACGGTAGTACGCATGCATGGGGTGCATGTAGCCGGGGTTCAATTCCCCGCACCCCGACATGAACGAACATTCCTGTTCACGGAATGCGTCCGCCTCAAGGGCGGACGCACGAATTAAAAAAAAGTTTTTAAATTCAGCATTAAAATCAGCCAAAATTTTTTTACCCCGTACTTGCGAAGCAAGTTTGCGGGGCCACTCCTCCCGCCACTCCCAAACCACCTCTCTATTTAGCAAACGGCGGGTTTGGCATGATGGTTTATAAGCTCTACGACTTCACCGAAGGCGAGATAAAAATTGTTGAAGGAAGTTTATTGCTAATTATATGAATATTAGCAGTAAATTAGCAGAAACAAGTGAGGATATTTGGTGATTCGCAATCAAAATCGTTAAAATATATGTTTTTATACAACTTTTCACGGTTATGTTGACAAAATCGTGAAAAATAGTATAATGGTAATATATGGCAAAAATACTTAATGTTTACAACAAAATAAATTTTCTTCGCGAGCGATACTATAAAGCGTCTATTGGCAAGGAGGCGCTTATTTCGCTGATCGCTGAAACTGAAGTTGCCGAGCAAGTATATAATTCAAACGCTATTGAAAATAGCACGCTTACGCTTGAAGAAACAGAAAAAATACTTTTGCAAATTGATTTGGACAGATATATTACCGAACGAGAAATTTTTGAAGCTAAAAATTTAGCACGAGTTGTATCTTATATAGATAAAAGAGCCAAGGAACAAGAGCTTACGCTTCCCGTGATTTTATCGCTTCACAGTATGTTGATTTCAAATATCCGCGATGATATCGCCGGGCGGTTTAGAAAGGACAACGAATTCGTCCGCGTCGGCAGCCATATCGCCCCTAATCCAAAAGAGGTGGTGGGTCGTCTTGAAAAAATGTTAGCCGAGTATAACGCCGCCAGCCATGAAAATATCATCAAGCGCATAGCAAAATTGCATCTCACTTTTGAATATACTCATCCATTTTGCGATGGCAATGGCCGCATTGGGCGCGTTATCAATAATTATATATTGATCCGAGAGGGCTTTGTGCCGATGAACATTAAATTTATTGACAGAAAAAAATATTATGAAGCTTTCAATGAATTCGATAAAAAAGGCTTAACTGCTATTATGGAAGAAATAGTGGGGAAGGCGCTTACCAACAGTTATTATAAACGGTTGGCTTATTTGGAGAACAAAAAAATTATTACTCTGGCTGACTATGGCAAGAAAAATAAACTTTCACATTCAAATCTTATAAATAAAGCCAATCGGCAAACCATTGAAGCTTTTTTGGAAAAAGGTGTTTGGAAAATTGGCGTTGACGGCGACAAAAAATAATACAAAAGCGGCGCGCCAATGAATTGGCACGAAAAATAATCTTGGCTCGAATTTTGGGGCGGGAATTGCTTTTTTAATTTTGAACCTTTTTTATAAAAAAGGTTCGTCCTATGTTTAATAAATTTGACCAATCTATGTATAAAAAGAAAAAAGTAGCTCAAAAAAAGCATCGTAAAAATCAAGGCAAAAAGATTTCCAGCTTAAGGTTCAGATAACCCACGGTTAATGATTTTTTAATACGGCTGTTTTATAATTGTTATCATTACAATTAATCCGTATTTTATGTGGGGAAATTATTGGGGTTATCCCATGATGGGCTTCTGGGGCGGCGGCATAGGCATGATTTTCATGATATTCTGGTGGTTGCTGGTGATCGCCGCGATTATTTTGTTCGCGCGCTGGCTAGTTGAGCAAACGCGCCATGGCGGAAAAACCGCTTTAGATATTTTGAAAGAGCGCTATGCCAAAGGCGAAATCAGCAAAGAGCAATATGAAGCCATGAAAAAAGATTTGCTGTAAAGCAAAAAGACGCTCGGTGTCCACGGGACACCGAGCGTCTTAATGAGAAACAATTTATTTCTTCTTTTTCGCCAGAGTTTTAATGCATTTAGCGCAAACATGGCGCGACTGGCCGTTGATTTTTTTAGCCTGAAGGTTAAGATATTGCCGCCTGATAGTTTTTATATTGGAATGGGAGCGGGAAGCGTCTTTGCTTGAACCTCGTCCGCAAAGGTCGCATTTTGTCGCCATAAAAAATATGAAATTATTATTTATGTAATCTATCTTACCAGTTTTTGATTTAAAAGGCAAGCTGTGGTAAAGTCATAGTATGGACATGATATTTTATATAATTATCCTATTGTTTTCCGTAGTGATTCACGAATACATGCATGGCTGGATGGCGGATCAGCTAGGAGATCCAACGGCTAAAGATGCCGGCCGGCTGACATTAAACCCGGCCGCTCATTTGGATATTTGGGGCTCAATTATAATGCCGGCTCTGATATTTATTACCGCCGGGTTTCCTTTCGGCTATGCCAAGCCCGTGCCGTTTAACCCCCATAATCTGCGCGATCAGAAATACGGCATCGCTAAAGTAGCCGCGGCCGGGCCTTTGGCTAATTTAATAACCGCAATCTTCTTTGGCTTAATTTTAAGGTTTATTCCGGGGCTGAATATTGTTATGGTCAGTTTTTTAATTGCGATTGTGCGAACAAATTTAGTGCTAATGATTTTTAATCTGCTGCCTATTCCGCCTTTGGACGGCTCAAAAGTTTTACTGCCGTTTTTGCCGTATAATCTGCAAATTAAATTATTGAGCTTGGAACATTACGGATTTACATTGGTTTTGCTGTTCGCGCTGTTCGGCTTTTCCTTGATCGCGCCGATTATCAGTTTTATGTTCAGGCTGATCGTGGGGACGTAGCTCTTGACCGTTTTTATTTCTTGTGTTAAATTAGAATAAGCAATTAAATTTATTTATATCCCGAATATTCGGGTTTGTTTTTTTACCCCCTTGAAAACTTTTTCAAAAAAGTTTTCAATACTTTCAAAAAATATAAGGTATCAAGTAAAAATTTAATAGCGAGCAAAGCTCTACGGCCATTAAATTTTAACTTGATAAATTAATATGCCTACCATAAATCAGCTGGTCAGGAAAGGCCGGCATTCAAGCAGAAATAAAACTAAGTCGCCGGCCTTGCAATCAACTCTTGATACTTTGCATCGCAAAAGAACCGTGCTGGCTAAAGGCGCGCCGTTTAAGCGCGGCGTCTGCTTAAAGGTGACGACGACCACGCCGAAAAAGCCTAACTCGGCTTTAAGAAAAATCGCGCGCGTGCGCCTGTCCAACGGCATGGAAGTTACCGCCTATATTCCGGGCATCGGCCATAATCTGCAGGAGCATTCCATCGTTATGCTTAAAGGCGGCCGTACCAAAGATTTGCCGGGCGTTCGCTATAAAATAATCAGAGGAGTTTATGATACCCAGGGCGTGGAAGGCAGAAGACAGTCAAGGAGCAGGTACGGGGCTAAGACTCCGAAGAAATAATAACCTTTAAAAACTTTTTTAGAAAAAGTTTTCAATACTTTCAAAAAATATAAGGTATCAAGTAAAAATTTAATAGCGAGCAAAGCTCTACGGCCACTAAATTTTTACTTGATATAATTAAGAAATATGCGAGGAAAACCAGTTTCAAAAAGAAAAATTCAGCCGGACGCGAAATTTAACGACCAAGACGTGGCCAAATTCATTAACTACATCATGGAACGGGGCAAAAAAACCGTGGCGCAGAAAATCGTCTATGGCAGTTTTGACATAATTAAAGAAGCGACCAAGCAGGACCCCAGGCATGTTTTTAATAAAGCTTTAAAGCAGGTAAGCCCATTATTGGAAATCAGGGGCCGCAGAATCGGCGGCGCCAATTACCAGATTCCGTTTCAGGTCCGCGGCGAGCGGCGCTTTAATTTAGGCAGCCGCTGGATCATTACCGCGGCGAGCGCGCGCAAAGGCAAGCCCATGGCGGAGAAATTGGCCATGGAAATCATGGACGCGGCCAAAGGCGAAGGCGCGGCCGTGAAAAAGAGGGCTGAAGTGCACCGCATGGCCGAAGCCAATAAAGCGTTCGCGCATTTCGCGAGATAATATTCCTTTTGTCATTCCCGCGAAAGCGGGAATCCAGAAGGGCGTGGCAGGGATGAAGCAGTTGTAAAAATAATTTTATGCCGAAAAAACAATATATTACCATTATTGCGTTAGCCGCCATTTTAATCTTGGGCGGTATTTCTTATGGTTCATATTATTTTTGGCAAAAGTCGGCTGAAAAAGCGAGTCAAAAGACAAGTCCGAATCCGTCGACCAGCGTCAGTACAAGCTCAAATCCATTGGCCACGGCTGATGAAACAGCTAATTGGCAGACGTATAAAAATAAAGAATAAAGATAAATTAAAGATAGAGTTAAATGCGGAGCAACCATCATCTAATAAGTATAAGCAATATTTGAATTTATCCTTTTTTCCTGTTGTTGCCGGTCGTAATACTGAAGCCGCATTAAATTTAGGTACTTTAATAGTAGGTAATTATGCTCTGCTTGGCGCAGATAACAAAAGTATCAGTAGCTTAGATGAATATATTCAATATTATGCAAAAGCGTTTCCCGACGAGCGTCGTACCACGCATAAAAATAATGGTTTAAATTGGTTTTGTGATTTAAAGCCGTCCAAGACGATAAATGAGAGTGCTAAAATGAAAACCTGTATAACTGAAGAAAATAAAAATTTATATAGTTTCGACTTTTTATTTGATAAAAATGGTAATGATTATTTTACCGAGAACGAATTTGATAAATTAGTTGATTCTTTTAAATTTACCGATCCGACAGCGGATTGGCAGGTATTTGATGAAGAAAAAAATGGTGTAAAAATTGGCGTTTTGACTAATTTTAAATATCCTAAAAATTGGTATACATATAATTTTGCCGGAGGAACGACAGTGCAAATATTTTTTTCTGACGGAGGAAATTTTGTAAATAAAAATTTTAATAATATCGAAATAATCAACAAACTATATTCTACCGAGCCTAATATAGCGATAGCTGAAAATCAAAAGAGAAAAAATAATAATGAATGCGAATTTTCTGTATTATACGATGGTTCAAAAAGTTTATATTCCATTAGAAAGTTCAATACAAAAGATAGTAATATTTTAAAACAAAATTGTGAAACAATGTTAACTGGGTTGGAAGAACAGACGCCAATAAATAAAAGATAATAAATTAATTTAAGTATTGTTGTGCGTGAGATTGCTTCGCCGCGAGTACGCGGCTCGCAATGACAAAACCAACCCCCTTAATCCCCCTTTACAAGGGGGGCAATCAAGGGGGCAAAATACAAATTATGCCACGAGAATATAGCTTGGAAAAAACACGAAACATAGGCATCATCGCCCACATTGACGCGGGCAAGACCACGGTCAGCGAGCGGGTGCTTTTTTATACCGGCAAAAAGCATAAAATCGGCGAAGTGCATGAAGGCGCGGCTGAAATGGATTGGATGGAGCAGGAAAAAGAACGCGGCATTACCATTACTTCGGCCGCCACGACCTGCTTTTGGAAAGACGCGCGCATCAATATCATTGATACTCCCGGCCACGTGGATTTTACCGTGGAAGTGGAGCGTTCGCTCCGCGTCTTAGACGGCGGCGTGGTGGTGTTTGACGGCGTGGCCGGCGTGGAGCCGCAATCCGAAACCGTTTGGCATCAGGCGGATAAATACAAAGTGCCGCGCATCGCTTTTATAAATAAAATGGACCGGACCGGCGCGAATTTTTATTTTGATTTGGATTCCATCCATAAGCGCTTGACTAAGCATGCCCACCCGATTCAGCTGCCGATCGGCGCCGAGGATCAATTTTTCGGCATTATTGATTTATTTGAAAAAAAGGCGCGATTTTTTCTGGATGAGCTGGGCACTAAATGGGAAGATCGCGAAATTCCGGAAGACATGAAAGCCAAGGTTGAAGAGTATCGCGCCAAGTTGGTTGAAGCCATCGCGGAGAATGACGAAGTGCTAATGGACAAATATTTAAACGGCCAGGAAATCTCCGTGGCGGATCTGAAAAAAGTTTTGCGCCAAGCCGTTAATACCAATAAAATTGTGCCGGTGCTCTGCGGCTCGGCTTTAAAAAATAAAGGCGTGCAATCTTTGTTGGACGCGGTGGTTGATTACTTGCCTTCGCCTCTGGATGTGCCGGCGATCACCGGTTTTGACCCTGATGACAAGGAAAAAATAATTGAGGTGAAACCGTCGGACGCCGAACCGTTCGCGGCCCTGGCATTTAAAATCGCCACCGACCCATATGTCGGCAAACTTTGCTTTATCCGAGTTTATAGCGGCGTCCTAAAGTCTGGTTCCTACGTTTTAAATACGACTACCGGCAATCGTGAAAGAATCGGCCGCATCGTCAGGATGCACGCCAACCATCGCGAAGAAGTGCAAGAAGTTTATGCCGGAGAAATCGCGGCCGCTATCGGGCTTAAAGGCACGACCACCGGCAACACCTTGTGCGACGAAAGCCGGCCGCTGGTATTGGAATCAATCACTTTTCCGGAACCGGTTATTCATATTGCCATTGAGCCTAAAACCAAGGCTGATCAGGAAAAGATGGGCATGGCTTTAGCCAAACTGGCCGAAGAAGATCCGACTTTCAGAGTCAGGAGCGATGAAGAAACCATGCAGACGATTATCGGCGGCATGGGGGAATTGCATCTGGATATTATTGTTGACCGAATGAAGCGCGAATTTAAAGTTGAAGCCAATGTGGGCAAGCCGCAAGTAGCTTATCGCGAAACCATTAAAAATGAGGCCGAGGCTGAAGGAAAATATATCAAGCAGTCAGGCGGCCGCGGCCAATACGGCCATTGCTGGCTAAAAGTCGGACCCAACGAGGCGGGCAAAGGCTTTGAATTTTCCGATGATGTTAAGGGCGGAACCATTCCGCGCGAATATATTCCGGCTATAGAAAAAGGCGTTAAAGAAGCTTTGAGCCGGGGCATTTCGGCCGGTTATCCGATCGTTGATGTTAAAGTTTCCGTGTTTGACGGCAGTTATCATGAAGTGGATTCATCTGAAGCCGCTTTTAAGATTGCCGGTTCAATGGCGTTTCAGGAGGCCTGCCGCCATGCTTCGCCGATAATCTTAGAGCCGATAATGAAAGTTGAAGCCGTGACGCCGGAAGAATTTATGGGCGAGGTGATCGGCGATTTGAATTCCAAGCGGGCGCAAATAGAAGAAATGGGCGACCGGGCGAACGTTAAGTTTATTAAAGCTAAAGTGCCGCTGTCGGAAATGTTCGGCTACGCTACGCAGTTAAGATCCATGACACAAGGCCGGGCCAGCTATAGCATGGAATTCGGTTATTACAGCGAGGTGCCGAGAAACGTAGCCGAAGAGATTATCGGGGGAAAGGATAAAAAGTAGGAATAAATATCCAATATCCAATATCCAATTACCAATATCCAATAAAATTTTTAATGCCCAATGTTCAATTATTAGACATTAGATATTTAGATTTTCATTAGGAATTGGAAATTAGTAATTAGAAATTTTTTGATTAGGCTATTTTCAGTTGACAATTGTTTTATTTGCAAGATATAATGTAAATATTCTAAATATTTTCATTTGCCCCTATGCAGGATCAATTGCAAAAAGCGATTAATTTGGCGAAAAAAACCGGCGATCGCCTAATTGTTTTTGACAGCTCCAAGCCGGACAATATCTTCATGATATTGGCGCTAAAAGACTATGAAAATTTGGTTTTAGGCAAGAGCGAGGTCAGGGGATTGACAGAAGATGAGTTACTTGATAAAATAAATCGCGACATTGCTATTTGGAAAAGTGAGCAAGATTTTGATGTAAATTTAGGCAATTTTGAAAATATTAAAATTCAAGCGGACGAAGCGGACGATAAAAAACCGGAAGCGATCGGCCAGATAATCAAAAAGGCCAAGCGAGGCTGGTCAATTCCTCCAAAGCGAAAAAGCTTGGCCGAGGAAATTATAGAAGAAGACCGGCAGTATTTGGAAGACGTAACTTTTTAATTTATAAATAAAGAAATAAATATGGCGGAAAAATTTGAACGAACAAAACCTCACGTTAACGTGGGAACGATCGGCCATGTTGACCATGGCAAAACAACCTTGACCGCGGCAATGCTTAAAGTGCTCGCCGCCAAAGGCTACAAAGCATCCAATAAAAGCGTTGATCAGATTGACGCGGCGCCGGAAGAAAGGGAGCGCGGCATCACCATTGCCACTTGCCACGTTGAATACGAAACCGAAAAAAGGCACTATGCCCACGTTGATTGTCCCGGACACGCCGATTACGTCAAGAACATGATTACCGGCGCGGCGCAAATGGACGGCGCGGTTTTAGTTGTGGCCGCCACTGACGGGCCGATGCCGCAAACCAGAGAGCATATCCTGCTCGCCAGGCAGGTTGGCGTGCCCTATATCGTGGTTTTTTTGAATAAATGCGACATGGTTGAAGATAAAGAATTAATTGATTTGGTGGAAGAAGAAATTCGCGACTTGCTCAAAAAGTACGAATTTCCCGGAGATACTACGCCGATTATCAGAGGTTCGGCCTTAAAGGCGCTGGAGAATCCGGCCGGAGAATACGGCCAGGCGATTTTAGATTTAGCCAAGGCTTTGGACGAATACATTCCCGAGCCCAAGCGCGAAACCGATAAGCCGTTCTTAATGCCGGTGGAAGATATTTTTTCCATTGAAGGCCGCGGCACCGTGGTGACCGGCAGAATTGAAAGAGGCATGATTAAAATCAATGAAGAAGTGGAAATTGTGGGCTTAAAAGATACGCAAAAAACCGTGATCACCGGCATTGAAATGTTTAATAAATCATTGGATTCCGGCATGGCCGGAGACAACGCGGGCTTGCTTCTGCGCGGCACCAAAAAGGACGAAGTTGAAAGAGGCCAGGTATTGGCTAAACCGGGGTCGGTCAGCCCGCACACCGAATATGAAGGCGAAGTCTATATTTTAACCAAAGAAGAAGGCGGGCGCCATAAGCCGTTTTTTAAAGGCTACAAGCCGCAATTTTATATCCGCACCACTGACGTTACCGGCGAGGTTGAATTGCCGGAAGGCACGGAAATGGTTATGCCCGGCGATACGGTTAATTTAAAAGTGAAATTAATCGCGCCGATCGCTTTGGAAGAAAAGATGAGATTTGCCATCCGCGAAGGCGGACGAACCGTGGGCGCGGGAGTAGTAACAAAGATAATCAAATAGGCATTTAACCCGCCCGAATTAATTCGGGCGGGTTATAATGTTGGTTTGAGTAAAATTAAAAATTTATTTAAGGAACATGGCAGACGCAAAAGACAAAAAGCTCGCTAAAGGCGGAGAGGCTGAAGTCAAAACGGAAACAAAAAATGAAGATTTCAAGCAGAGAATCCGCATTAAGATCAAGGCTTTTGACCACAAAATTATTGATCAGTCCACCAAAACTATCATTGATACGGCGGCGAGAACCGGCGCGCAGATTTACGGCCCCATCCCCCTGCCCACCGAGAAGAAAAAATACACGGTCAACAGCTCTACTTTTGTGCATAAAGATTCCCGCGATCAGTACGAAATCAGAATACATAAGAGATTGGTGGATATTATTGAGCCCACGGCCAAGACCATTGAGTCATTGACCAATCTGGGGCTGCCGGCCGGCGTGGATGTGGAAATAAAAATGTAAGTTGTTTATTTTATTATAATATTAATAATCGTTTGGACAACTCCTTTCAAGGAAAGTGTTTAAATGAAAATTAATATAAGAGCGAGGAAAAGTTCAACAGCTAAAATTCTAAAAGTTTAGGATTAAACCGCGCCAAGCGGCTTGAGCTGGTTTGTTGAACAACCGGCTTTTGTTTTATAAAAAATATGAAATTTATCATAGGCAAGAAATTAGAAATGACGCAGGTTTGGCAGGGCGAGAGGGTGATCGGCGCGACCAAAGTCCAGGCCGGGCCTTGTCCGGTGGTTCAGCTGAAAGCCATCGCCGGTAAAGACGGCTACGCGGCGGTTCAGCTTGGCTATGGCGAAAGAAAAGAAAAAAATATCAAGAAAGCGCAAACCGGACACTTGAAAAAGGCCGGAATCGTTTCTAAAGACGGAAAGAATAATTTAAAATATTTAAGAGAATTTAGGGATGAAGCCAATGATTTGCAAGTCGGCGATATGGTGGACGTCAGTACCTTTGAAGCCGGCGACGTAATAAAAGTTACGGGCACATCAAAAGGCAAAGGGTTCCAGGGCGGCGTTAGGCGCCACGGCTGGCATGGCCATAATACTACGCACGGCACTAAAGACCAGGTTAGAACTTCCGGCTCAATCGGCGCCGGCGGCATCCAGCACGTTTTAAAAGGCATGCGCATGCCCGGACGCATGGGCAATGAGCAGGTGACGACGGCTAATTTGAAAATCGTGCAAGTTGACCAGGCTAATAATATATTATATGTCAGTGGCGCGGTGCCGGGAGCGAGAAACGGCCTGGTGCTGATCAGCGGCGAAGGGGAGCTGAAAATTAAGAAAATAGACGACAGTAAACAGGCGACAGAAAATACCGAGACTGCGGTTGAAACTGCGGCTGAAACTGTTGCGGAAGTTAAAGAAGAAGTGGAAGTTAAGGAAAACGAAGCAGAAAAGAAGTAAAAAATATACAATATCCAATGATTATTTGAATATTAAAATATTGATTGAATATTGAGCGTTGAATATTGATTATTATAAATATGAGCCTTAAAGTAAAAGTCTACAATCAAAACGCGGAAGCAGTGGGAGAAATGGAACTTTCCGACAAGGTTTTCGGCGTGAAAGTCAATCCGGCCCTGGTACACCAGGCCGTAGTGGCGCAAATGGCGAATGAAAGAAAAGTGATTGCCCATACTAAAGATCGAAGCGAGGTTAGAGGCGGCGGCCGCAAGCCCTGGAAGCAGAAAGGCACCGGCCGAGCCAGGCACGGTTCGTCCCGATCGCCGATTTGGATTGGCGGCGGCGTTACTTTCGGCCCGAGAAACGAGCGGAATTTTAAAATGAGAATAAACAAGAAAATGAAGCAGAGCGCGATTTTGATGGCGCTGTCGGACAAGGCGGCCAATGAAAATCTCACGGTCTTGGATAAGCTGGAAGCGGCGGAGTTTAAAACTAAGATCTTTAATGGCATAATAGACAGATTGGAAAAGGCGGCAGAAAACAGACAACAGACGACCGGGAAAATGCCAAAGAGAAGTTATCTGATTATCGCGGAAAAGGCGGAGGAGAAATTGAAGTATTCGGCGAAGAACCTGCCTGGGGTGGAATTGATTAATTTAAATAATATTAATTTAGTTGATTTATTGAAATATAAGAATTTGGTGATGACTAAAACGGCCGTGGAAAAGCTGGAGGAGAGATATAAATAATTCTGGATTCCCGCCTGCGCGGGAATGACAAATAGGGTATGGCATTATTTAATAAAAAAACTGAAGATAAGAAAAAGTCAGAAACCGCTGAAAAGCCCGAGGCGAAAAGCATGAAGGATTTATACTCTGGCGCAGGCGAGAGCGTTAAAGGCAAGGCCGCCGCCGTTGTTAAAAAAGCGGCTTATGGCAATGCTTATAAAATTTTGGCCAAGCCGTTAGTCACGGAAAAAGTCAGTAATTTAGGCGTTTTGAATAAATATGTTTTCGCGGTGTCGGCGTATGCCAATAAAATTGAAGTGGCCAAAGCGGTAAAGGAAGTTTACGGAGTTAAGCCGGTAAGCGTGAACATAATAAAAATGCAAGGGAAAATTGCGCGCTATGGGCGAATCAGCGGCAGGCGCAAAGACTGGAAAAAAGCGATTGTTACTTTGCCAAAAGGCGAAACGATTAAAGTTTATGAAGGAGTGTAAGTTAATTTTCAATTTTCAATTACCAATTTTCAATAAATGATATGGGCATAAAGATTGTAAAACCTACGTCACCGGGCAGAAGGTCAGCCACCTTTGATGATTTTTTGGATATTACAAAAACCGAACCGGAAAAAAGTTTGATCGTCATCCGCAAAAGCCAAGCCGGCCGGAACAACCAAGGCAAAATTACCGTGCGCCATCAGGGCGGCGGCGTAAAAAGGTATATCCGCCAGATTGATTTTTTCAGGAATAAATTTGATATACCGGGGAAGATCATGTCCATTGAATACGACCCCAATCGCGGCGCCCGCATCGGTTTGGTTAATTATAAAGACGGCGCCAAAAGATATATTGTCCTGCCGGTGGGGCTGAAAGTCGGAGCTGAAATTTTAAGTTCCAGAAAGCAGATTGAAATAAAACCCGGCAATGCCATGCCGATTAAGTTTATTCCTTCAGGCGTGGAGGTGTATAATATAGAATTAGAGCCGGGCCGGGGCGCCAAGATCGCCCGAGCGGCCGGTAATTTGGTTTTTGTCATGGGGATTTTAGGCAATCACGCGCAAATAAAGCTGCCATCAAGCGAAATAAGATTAGTGAACAAAGAATGCTTGTGCACGGTGGGCCAGGTCAGCAATCCGGATTTCAGGCATATTACCATCGGCCGGGCCGGGCGGCAAAGACTAAAAGGCGTTAGGCCGACGGTCAGAGGAACAGCCATGAATCCGGTTGATCATCCGCACGGCGGCGGCGAAGGCAACCAGCCGATCGGACTTAAGCATCCGAAAACCATCTGGGGCAAGCCGGCCCTGGGCGTGAAGACCAGAAAGCATAAAAAGAGATCAAATAGATTAATTATAAGCAGAAGGAAAAAATAGTTTTTTAAATTCTAAATACGAAATCCTAAATCCTAAACAAATTCAAATGACCAAAATCCAAAATCACAAACGAATGCGTTTTGAGTTTAGAACATTTGAATTTAGAATTTGTTTAGAATTTTAGAAAAATTATGTCCAGAAGTTTAAAAAAAGGCCCATACGTAAACGACAGGCTAATTAAAAAAATTAAGAATTTGCGTCCGGGCGATAAAACCGTGATTAAAGTTTGGGATCGGGCTTGCACAATTACTCCGGAAATGGTAGGTTTTACCATCGGTGTCCACAATGGCAAACTGCATTTGCCGGTGTTTGTGGTGGAAAATATGGTGGGCCATAAATTAGGCGAGTTTTCACCGACTAGAAAGTTTGTCAGCCACGGCGGCAAGATGGCTAAAGAGCAGGCTAAAGGCACGGCTCCGGCTCCAGTTCCGGCGGCGAAAAAATAAAACTTTTAACAGCTTTTTTAGAAAAAGTTTTTAATATTTTCAAAAAATATAAGGTATCAAGTAAAAATTTAATAGCGGACAAAGTCCTACTGCCATTAAATTTTTACTTGATATAATAAATATGAAGGTAAAGGCCAAAGCAAAATTTATCAGACAGTCGCCGACTAAAATCAGGCTGGTGGCCGATTTAATCAGGAAGCTGCCGGTCGGCCAGGCGCTGGATCAACTAAAGTTTTCCGGCAAGCGAGCGGCCGGTCCGGTAATAAAGCTGATTGAATCGGCCATGGCTAACGCCGAGCATAATTTTGAATTGGCTAAAGATAATTTATTCGTCAAAGAAATTACCATTGACCAGGGCCCGACATTAAAACGCTGGATGCCGCGGGCGCACGGGCGGGCCACGCCGATAAGAAAAAAATTAAGCCATATTAATTTAGTGCTGGAAGAAATCAAGCCTTCGGGCAAAGCCGCGGCTAAAAAGACGGTCCTGGAAGCGCCGGTCAAGCTCGGCGTCCAACCGAAGAAAGAGAGCTCGGTAAAGATTAAAGAATCGGTTAAAGAAGAAATTGTTGAGCCTAAAGGCGAGGAGATGAAAGAAAAAGGCAAAGTGATAACCGACCCGAGAATGGAAGGCCGGCGCGGCCATGCCAAGGCAGAAGGCGGCGCCAAAGGTTTTGCCGCGAAAATGTTCAGGCGCAAGTCTGGATAAAACCCTAAATCTAAAATTTAAAATATCTACATGGGGCATAAAGTTAATCCAAAGGTTATCAGATTAAATATCACCAGGACTTGGCCGTCCAAGTGGTTTGGCACGGGAAAAAATTTAATCAAATATTTAGAGCAGGATGTCAGGGTGAGAAAGTATTTATTTGACGAATTGCGCGAAGCCGGAGTGGATCGGGTGGAAATTGAAAGAAGCGGACATAAGATAATAATTAATATTTTTACCGCCAAACCGGGAATTATTATCGGCCGCGGCGGCAGCGGAGCCGGCGATTTAAAAAAGAAATTGCATGGAAAGTTTTTAAAAAATTTCCGTTTGAACGACATTGCTTTGAATATTACGGAATTTGACCGGCCGAATTTAAGCTCTATGATTATTGGCCAAGCCATGGCCATGGATATTGAAAAGAGAATGCCTTTCCGGCGGGTGATGAAGCAGGCAATCGGCCGGATTGAGCGAGCCGGAGCTTTAGGCGTAAAAGTCGTGATCAGCGGACGGCTGAACGGTTCAGAAATCGCCAGGACGGAAATGCTGACTTCGGGCAAAGTGCCTCTGCATACCTTAAGAGCTGATATTGATTTTGCCAAAGCCACGGCCAAAACCAGCTATGGAGCGATTGGCATTAAGCTCTGGATTTATAAGGGCGATGTGTTTAAGAAAGAAGAGCAGAAAACAGGTGAGGTTGTGGGAGGAAACAAATAATATGCTGATGCCAAAGAAAACAAAATGGAGAAAACAGCAAAAGCGCCGGCGAGGCGGCAAAGCCAGCCGCATGATTAGCTTAAGCTTTGGCGACTATGGGCTGAAAAGCTTGGGCGCTTATTGGGTTACTTCCCGCCAGATTGAAGCGGCCAGAAAAGTTTTAACCAGATACATTAAAAAAGGCGGCAAGGTTTGGATCAGAATTTTTCCTGATAAATCGGTTACGGTCAAGGGCGGAGAAATTCCCATGGGCAAAGGCAAGGGCGCGGTTGACCATTATGTCGCCGTAGTCAAGCCGGGCATGATCATGTTTGAAATGGCCGGCATTGCTGAATCGCAAGCCAAAGAAGCCATGAAGATGGCGGCCTATAAATTACCGGTCAAGTGCAAATATATTAAAAAATAATTATTATATGGAGCTTAAGGAATTAAAAAGCAAAACCGACAAGGAGCTGAAACAATTGTTAAACGAATCCCGCGACAAGCTAAGAGATTTGCGTTTTAAGGATGCCAATAAGCAACTGAAGAATGTGAGAGAGATCAGGGTGGTCAAGAAGGCGATAGCCAAGATTTTGACGATACTGAATGTTAAAAAAAATACTTTTTAAATTTTGTAATTTTTAATGTTTAAAAATTAATCATTATATGGAAGATAAAAAAACAATAATCAAGCGGAAATTCAGCGGTGCTGTGGTGAGCGACAAGATGAACAAGACCAGGGTGGTGGAAGTTGAATCTACCAAAATACACCCTAAATATAAAAAGCGGTATACAGTCAGCCGGAATTTTAAAGTTCATGACGAGAAGAATCAATATAAAATCGGCGATAAAGTCAGTTTCGTGGAATGCCGGCCGCTAAGCAAGGATAAGCGC
Organism: bacterium; assembly: GCA_030649205.1. GTDB lineage: Bacteria > Patescibacteriota > Patescibacteriia > Patescibacteriales > GWC2-42-12 > JAUSGE01. The sequence goes on along the minus strand of JAUSGE010000020.1, from coordinate 23,444 downwards.
TGGCGGATAATCTATAATGAAGTGAGCAAATAATCTATGATACAGGTACAAACAATTTTAAAAGTGGCTGATAATACAGGCGCGAAAAGGGTGATGTGCATCCGAGTGCTGGGCGGCTATAAAAAACGCTACGGCCGAGTGGGAGAAATAATTACCGTGGCCGTCAAAGAAGCGGCGCCGCACGCGGCTATAAAAAAAGGCGACGTGGCGCACGCGGTGATTGTCAGGACCAGAAAAGAAATCAGGCGGCCGGACGGAGTTTATGTGCGTTTTGACGAGAACGCTTGCGTTATTATTGATAAAGATAAAAAAGAGCCTAAGGGCACGAGAATTTTCGGCCCGGTGGCGCGCGAGCTGAAACAGCTGGGCTTTATGAAAATTGCTTCACTGGCGCCGGAAGTTTTGTAATTTATTATTTCTGCCTGGCTTTAGCCAGAGTTAAATAACGCCGGCTGAAGCCGGGCAGAAAGAGAAAATAACGCCGGCTGAAGCCGGGCAGAAAGAGTAGTATGAAAATAAAAACAGGCGACAAAATTAAAATATTAACCGGAAAAGACAAGGGTAAAACCGGAAAAGTTTTACAAGTTTTTACGTCCGCCAACCGCGCCAGTATTGAAGGCCTAAACCTTTTAATTAAGCATATGCGGCCGAGAAAACAGGGCGAGAAGGGCCAGAGAATTGAATTTCCCGCGCCCCTTAATTTATCAAACGTTATTTTAGTCTGCCCGAAATGCGACCGGCCGACCAGAGTCGCCCATCAATATGTTGAAACAACGATAAATAATATAAAGAAAAAAAAGAAAGCGAGAGCCTGCAAAAAATGCAAACAAATAATTGATTAAAGACTGCGGCCATTGAATTTTAACTAGATAATATATATGAATTTAAGAGAAAAATATAAAAAAGAAATAGCGCCGGCCTTAATCTTAAGATTCGGCTATAAAAATATTATGGCCGTGCCTCGGCTTACCAAGGTGGTAATTAACGCGGGCGTGGGCCGGAACGCCAAGGACAAGGCTTTTATTGACGGCGTGGCTTCCAGCCTGGAAAGAATCAGCGGACAAAAGCCGGTGTTGACAAAAGCCAAGCAATCAATTTCCGCTTTTAAGACCAGAAAAGGCATGGTTATCGGCGTGGCCGTAACTTTGCGCGGCCAAAGAATGTTTGACTTTGTGGAAAAATTAGTTAGAATAACTTTTCCCAGAATCAGGGATTTCAGAGGCATTAGCCCCAGGCAAGTTGATCGGCAAGGCAATTTGGCGGTGGGTTTTAAGGAACATTTGGCTTTTCCGGAAATCAAAGCCGATGAAGTCGGCAACATCCATGGCTTGCAAGTCTGTTTGACCGGCACGGCCAAGGCCTATGAACAAGGCTTGGAACTTTTTAAATTATTAGGGTTCCCGTTCAAAAACGAATAAAATATTATATGGCAAGAACAGCATTAATCGTCAAATCAAAAAAGAAGCCAAAATTTTCCACCCGCCTAGTCAGGCGCTGTTGGCGCTGCGGCCGCAATCACGGCTATATGCGAGATTTTAATCTCTGCCGCATTTGTTTCAGGGAGCTGGCATCCAATACTGACATACCGGGAGTAACAAAGTCAAGCTGGTAATAAAAATGTAAAATGCAAATATCAAAATGAAAGATGACAATTTGATTTTTAAACTTTAAATTATTTATGACAGATCCAATAGCAGACATGCTAACAAGAATCAGAAACGCGCAAGCCGTTAATAAAGAAACGGTGATTTTGCCTATGAGCAAGCTGAAATTCAATATTGCCAAAATTTTAGAGCAGGGAGGCTGGATCGCCAAGGCGGAGGTTATTAAAGCTAACGCGAAAAAGAATTCCAGCTCGGTTTTTAATAATCTAAAGATTGTGTTAAAGTATAAAAACGGCCAGCCGGTGATTACGGCTTTAAAAAAGGTTAGTACGCCGGGACGCCGAGTATACGCCAGCAAAGATGAATTGCCGAAGGTTTTAAATAATTTGGGAATCGCGATCATTTCAACTTCCCGAGGCCTTTTAACTAATAAAGAAGCTAAAAAGCAAGGCGTCGGCGGCGAAGTGATTTGCGAAATTTATTAACCACGGGCGGGCAAAGCCCTACGGCCATTAAATTTTAACTTGATAAAGATAATTAATATTATGTCCAGGTTAGGAAAACTGCCAATTGAATTGCCCCAGGGAACCCAGGCTAAGCTGGAGAGCGGTTTTATAATCGTTAAAGGGCCTCGGGGCGAACTAAGAACCAAGTTGCATGATTTGGTTAAGGTTGAAGTTGGTGAAAAAGAAATTAAACTATCTATTACTGACATGTTAAGCGGAAAAGAAAAAGCTTTGTGGGGGCTGTTCAGAAGCTTGATTAAAAACATGGTTGTCGGCGTTAACGAAGGTTACGCGAAAAAATTGGAGATAAACGGCGTGGGCTATAAGGCGGCGGTTAGCGGCAGTAAGCTGACTTTGAACGTCGGCTTTTCCCACCCGGTGATTTTTGATCTGCCGGCGGGGATTAAGGCGGAAGTCCAGGCCAATAACATTGCTATTAGCGGGATTGATAAGCAATTGGTTGGAGAAACCGCGGCGCAAATTAGGAAAATCAGAAAACCCGAGCCGTATAAAGGCAAAGGCATTAAATACGCGGATGAAATTTTGAGGAGAAAGGCGGGCAAGACCGCCGGCAAAGGAGAAAAATAATATGGATGTAAATAAAATAAAACAACTAAAACGCGGCAGGCGCAAAGGCAGAGTCAGGGCCAAAGTCAGCGGCGCGGCCGATTGCCCGAGGCTAAGCGTGTTTCGTTCCAATCGCGGAATTTACGCGCAATTGATTAATGATGAAATCGGCAAAACCTTGGCGGCGGCGAGCGCGGGTGAAATTCACCCCGTTAAATCCGGCACCGCCGGTCCCGATAGTAATCGGGAATTTAACGGGGTAAAAGATAAGGGCAAAAAAAGCGCTGTCAGCTTTGAATTGGGAAAAATAATCGCCAAGAAGGCCGTGGAAAAGAATATTTCTAAAGTTGTTTTTGACCGCAACGGCTACAAATATCATGGCCGAGTGAAGGCTTTGGCCGATGGGGCCAGAGAAGGAGGGCTTAAGTTTTAAACGGCTCGGCCTGGAAAAATTGTTTTTCCTGCTTAAGAGAAAATTTGTGCGTTTTTTACAAAAAATTAAAAGGTAAGAAAAGTAATTTTTTGTAAAAAATCGCTACAATTTCGCCCCCGTTCAGCTACTTCGGCGCCGAGGCATGCACCGAGGAGCCGCGATAAAAACAATTTTTCCAGGCCGAGCCAAATACTTGAAAATATTAATATTATGGAAGAAGAAAAAATACAAGAAAATACGCAACCTGAAATAGCTCCTAAAACCGAAGCTAAAGTTGATGCTGCTTCCCCGGCTATGCCTGACGCCAGATCGTATCAGCGCGGCGGGGAAAGAGGCGGAGACAGAAAGAGAAACTTTAAAGGCAAGCGAGGCGCCGGGCGAGGCCGAGGCGATGGCATGCCGGAAGAATTTGAACAAAAAATGATTGATATCGCCCGCGTTACCCGCGTGATGGCCGGAGGCAAAAGAATGCGCTTCAGGGCTTGCGTGGCGATTGGCAATAAAAAAGGCCGGGTGGCGATTGGCCTGGCTAAAGGCGCTGATGTTACCGCGGCCGTGACTAAGGCCGTTAATAAAGCTAAAAAGAATTTTCTTGACATCCCGATAACCAACGAAACCATTCCGCATGAAATTTATCAAAAGCTGGGAGCGGCCAGAATTTTATTCAAACCGGCTAAAAAAGGCCGCGGCATTATCGCCGGCGGAGCAGTCAGGGTTCTCTTGGAATTAAGCGGCATTAAAAATGTAACCTCTAAAATCCTAGGCACTGGCAATAAAGTTAATAACGTTAAATGCGCCATGGCGGCGCTGGGGAATCTGAAGAGGACTGAAAACAGAAAGATTAATAATACTGATTTATCAAAGAAAGAAATAAAAACCCAAGAAACTTTAAATCCGAAATCCTAAACTCTAAACAAATTCAAATGACCAAAATCCGAAATTATAGACAAATGCGTTTTGAATTTTAAATATTTGAATTTATAATTTGTTTAGAATTTAGATATTAGAATTTAGAATTTTAAAAAAGTTATGTCTTTATCACTTCATACAATAAAACCGGCTAAAGGTTCAATTCACAGAAGAAAGAGAATCGGCCGCGGCAATGCTTCGGGCCACGGCTCTTATAGCACGCGCGGGCAAAAGGGCCAGCGCTCCCGCGCCGGCGGACGCAATAAGCTGAAACGGCTGGGCTTTAAAAAAATCCTGGCGCAAACGCCAAAAATGCGGGGCTTTAAATCAGATAAGCTGAAAAATCAGGCGGTCAATTTGGCATCGCTTAACAAGGTTTTCACTGATGGCGCGAAGATTAATGCCGCCGCTTTGTTTAAAGCCGGTTTGATCGGTTCAACGGCGGCGCCGATAAAAATTTTAGGACAAGGCGAATTAAAATTGAAAAATTTGGAGCTTAGCGGCGTTAAATTAAGCTCAAGCGCCAAAGCGCAGATTGAAAAATCGGGCGGAAAGGCGATATAAGTTTTTTTCTGCCCGGCTTTAGCCGGAGTTAATTAAGCGCCGGCTAAAGCCGGGCAGAAATATAGTTTATGTACGACAAACTGATCCAAATTTGGAAAGCGCGCGATTTAAGAAACAGCATTCTGTTTGTTTTAGCCATGCTCGCGATTTTTCGCTTAGCCGCGCATGTGCCGATTCCCGGAGTTAACGCGGCGGCTTTGCGCGATTTTTTCGCTTCCAACCAAATTTTAGGCTTAATGAATATTTTCGCCGGCGGCGGCATGACTAATTTTTCCATTGTCATGATGGGCGTGGGCCCGTATATTACATCGTCAATTATTTTTCAGCTCTTGGGCATGATTATTCCCCAGCTGGAAGAGATGCAAAAAGAGGAGGCCGGACGGCAAAAAATAAACATGTGGACCCGCTGGCTGACCGTGCCGCTGGCCATACTGGAAGCTTATGGCATGATTACGCTGCTCCGCCGCTCATCTCGGTTGATTTTGGGCGACATCAGCGGCCTTGATTTGCTGACCATAATAATTACCGTGACCGCCGGGACGGTTTTTTTAATGTGGCTGGGAGAATTAATGACAGAAAAGAAAGTGGGCAATGGAATTTCGCTTTTGATTTTTGCCGGCATTATGGCCGGACTCCTGCAAACCGCCCAGCAGGTGATAGTCACTTTTGATCCGTCAAAACTTTACATGATTTTAGGTTTTTTGGCCATCGCCGTTGTCACTATCGTCGGCGTGGTGGTAGTGAATGAAGGACAGCGCAACGTGCCGGTGCAATATGCCAGGCAAATCAGGGGCAACCGCATGTTCGGCGGCACCTCAACGCATCTGCCTTTGCGCGTTAATATGGCTGGCGTGATCCCCATTATTTTTGCCATTTCAGTGGTAATTTTTCCGCCCATGATCGCGCAATTTTTCATCCACGCGCGTACGGCTGCCATTGCTAACGCGGCCCAATGGACGATTACTTTTTTTCAAAACCAATTAGTCTACGGCGTTTTATATTTTTTGCTGGTTTTTGCTTTTACCTATTTTTACACCGAAGTAATTTTTCATCCGACGCAAATCGCGGAAAATTTGCAAAAACAAGGCGGCTTTATTCCCGGCATCAGGCCGGGCCGCCATACCAGCGAGTATTTAGCCAGCACCACGCATAAAATTATCTTTGTTGGCGCCTTATTCTTGGGCATCATCGCCATTTTACCTCTGATTTTACGATATTTTACCGGCATTCAATCATTGTCCATCGGCGGCACCTCGCTCTTGATTGTGGTGTCTGTGGTAATTGAAACCGTTAAGCAGGTTGAGTCGCAGTTAACTATGCGGGAGTATGAAGGGATGTAGAAATATATTTTCTACCCGGCTTCAGCCGGAGTTAAAATATGTGGAACGGATTAATTCCTGAATTTACTCGCATCCAGGATGATTTTTGCCTCCGGCACAGCTGAATTTGCCTAAAAATGGCAAACTCGGCCTCGGCAGTAGCCTCGGCCTCAAACATGCCATTTTTTTAACGGCAAATTCAGCCTAAAAATCATATGTCTGCTCGTAAAACTCAGGAATTAATCTATATAACTTATTGGCTCCATAGTCCCGAAGGGCTGTGGAGCCGTTCTTGTTTATGTTTATGGCAATTTGGCTGAAATGTGATATAATATTTTTATATGGGTTTGTTCCCAATAATTTTAACAGTCGCCGGTTTGTGCTTGTTTGAAGTAATTTCCAGCATTGACAATGCCATTATTAACGCCGAGGTGCTGTCCACTATGGCCGCTAAAGCGCGGCGCTGGTTTTTGCTTTGGGGGATCATAATCGCGGTGTTTTTAATCAGGGGGCTTTTGCCCTGGCTAATTGTTTGGCTGGCCACGCCCGGATTGGGGCCGATTGAGGCAGTAACCGCCACTTTTTCCAGCGATTCAAGAGTAACGGCGGCCGTGGAAAAATCAGCGCCCATATTATTAATCGGCGGCGGCGTATTCCTGATTTTTTTATTTTTTCATTGGCTATTTTTGGAAGCAAAAAATTTCGGATTGCGGGGTGAAAAATTTTTTTATGAAAACGGCATTTGGTTTTTTTCGGTTGTGTCCGTGATTCTGGCGGCTATTGTCTGGCTGGCTTTAAGTAAAAATCCGCTCTTGGCTTTCGGCGCGGTTATCGGTTCCACCGCTTTTTTCATTACCCACGGCTTTAAGCAAAACGCCGAGCAAAGGGAAAAGGATTTGGCCAAAAGCCACTTGTCGGACATGAGCAAGATACTTTATCTGGAAGTGATTGACGCGACTTTTTCCATTGACGGAGTTTTAGGCGCCTTCGCATTTACTTTGTCCGTGCCACTGATTTTGCTGGGCAACGGCATCGGCGCTTTAGTGGTGCGCCAGCTTACCATGGGCAATATCGGCCGGATAAAAAAATACCTGTATTTGAAAAACGGCGCCATGTATTCCATTCTGGTGCTGGGTTCAATCATGCTATTGGACAGTTTCGACTGGCATATTCCTTCTTGGCTGTCACCGGCCGCCACTTTCGGCGTAGTTGGTTATTTTTTCTATAAGTCTAAAGCGGAAAATGGCAATGCGTAGTTTGTTTTATAAGGCAACAAAAAATATGGCGCAAAAATTTGGCGAGTTTGGTTTAAGAAAAAAATTCAGCTTGGATAAATTAAGCAAGGTGGGTGGCGTTTATTTTAAAGGAAACAAGAATGGAGTAAAAGCGGCTGGCGGTAACCAGAGAGGAACAAATTTACAATCGACATTAATTAAGATAGCCAAAGGAAAGATGCCTTATACCGTCAATCGGGAATTACAGTATAAATACGGCATAGCCGGTTCGCAAGAAAAAAAGAGAAAGGCAATAATGGAATTAATTAAAGATCACGCGAAAAATGAACATGCGGCCAAGCCTGTTTCTGAAAAAAAAGAAAAGCCGTCGGTGCCAAAATACCGGCAGGCGCTTGATACGGATTTTAAAAGATATCAATATGGCGGGGCCAAGGTTGGAGTGGCTGAAGCAAGCGGCCGTCCAGGCATCGGGGTGGCCAGACCTAAAGGCAGTATTTCGGCCGACTGGGCTGACAAAGGGAAAATCGGCCTGGAAAGATTAGGAATTAAAAAAGACGCGGCAATTTCCGCCGGCAATACCGGACAAGCCACGATTAGTATTAATAAAAAAGGTTAAAAGTAAATAAAATCCCCCTAACCCTCCGCCTCGGCGAGCCTTCGGCCCGCCTAGACTCGGCGAGGCTGGCGAGACGGGCATTTGTTAAAGGGGGCATGAATATTTATGCCAAAAACAATAGTTATTTTTTTCGGTCCGCCCGGCTCGGGCAAGGGCACGCAGGCTGAAATGCTCGCCAAGCTGACCGGCTGGAAAAAAATTTCCACCGGCGATTTATTCCGCGCCGAAATCGCGGCTAAAACTAAGCTGGGAATATTGGCGGATAGATATATTAAGCAGGGAAAACTGGTGCCTGGCAAGGTGACTGCCAGTTTAGTGGAAAAAAGTTTAAAACAAAAGGCCAGCGGTTTTATTTTTGACGGCTTTCCCAGGAACCGCGGACAGTTAAAAGAACTGCTTATGATTTTTGCCAAAATATTCAAGAAGAAAGATCAGATCTATGCTTTGGAAGTGGCGGTAAGCGACCGCGAAGTGAAACGGCGCCTGGGCCAGCGCCGCCTGTGCGCTTGCGGCAAAGTTTATCATCTGGCCTACAACCCGCCCATCAATAACGGCCTTTGCGACATCTGCGGCGGCCAGCTGTTCACCAGAAACGACGACAAACCAAAAGTTATCGCTCATCGTTTGAAAGTCTATCATCATGACGGCGAACCTCTGCTTGACTACTTTAAAAAACAGGGTAAGCTGATTAAGATTAACGGGGAGCAGGCGATTGCTAAAATACATAAAGATATAATGGAGGAATTGAGTGGATTGAAGCTTGTCTAGCTGATTTTTGTGATGATACGGTAGAATTATTAATTTTTGAATTTTGTAATTTTATAAATAATTTTAAATGCTTTAATTTTTTAAAAATTATAAAATTAAAAATTTGTTTTAGTTATGATTACCATAAAGAAAGAAAATGAAATAGAAATACTGCGCCAAGGCGGAAAAATATTAGGCGGTATTATGAAAAAGCTGCTGGCTGAAATAAAACCCGGCGCGAGCACCGGCCAGTTGGAGCAAATGGCCGATAATTTGATCAGAGAGGCGGGCGGCAGGCCGTCTTTTAAAGGTTATAAGTCCAAAAAGAATGATCAGCCGTTTCCTACGGCGCTTTGTGCTTGCGTTAACAACGAAGTAGTGCACGCGCCGTCATTGCCGCCGCGCCAGCTAAAATCCGGCGATATTATAAATATTGATATCGGCATGCAATATCAAGGTTTGTATACAGATATGGCCGCGACCGCGGCCACGGGCAAAGCCAGCCGCGAAGCGCAAAGATTGATCAAAATTACCAAGCAGGCGCTGGAGCTGGGGCTTGAGCAGGTCCGGCCGGGCAATAATTTAAATAACATTGGCAAGGCGATTGAACAACATGTCTTAGCCGGCGGTTTTTCCGTGGTGCGGGATTTAGTGGGCCATGGCGTGGGCTACGGCCTGCATGAAGAGCCGCAGATACCCAACTATGAGTTGTCGTATAACAAGAAAATTATTTTAAAGCCAGGCATGGTGCTGGCCATTGAACCCATGGTCAATGCCGGCGATTGGCGCGTCAAAGAAGCCGCGGACGGGCTGACGATTTTAACGGCTGATGGCTCCTTGAGCGCGCAGTTTGAACACACGGTAGTCGTGACGGAAAGCGGGCATGAGGTGCTGACGAGGTATGAATAAATAACATTAATAACGCCTGCCTGACATTATTTTTTCTTCGCTGCGGAACTCGCTGCGCTCAAACAGTCCTCGCTTGAAAAAACAAATGCCAGGCAGGCGTTAAATTATAAAAAAATTTTTATGAAATATTTGGGCATTGATTGGGGAAAAAAAAGGATTGGTCTAGCGCTGGCTGACAGTGAAACTAAAATTGCCACGCCGTTTAAGACCGTGGGTAATTTGGGGGAGGTGGTGTCTGTGGCGGAAAGCGAAGAGGTGGATTTGATAGTAATTGGCAAGCCGTACCCACTTGTTAATATCTCTGGCTATGCCAGATCTGGCGAAGCCAGACAATATCCAATCTCCGATGAATTTGAAAAATTTATTACTGAACTGAAAAGTAAAATAAACGCGCCGATTGAACTGGTGGACGAGCGCTTGTCAAGCAAGGCGGCGGACGCTTTGCCCGGGGATAAAAAAACTAAAGCCTCGCGCGACGAAATCGCGGCTATGCTTATTTTGCAAAGCTGGCTGGATAAAAAATAAGCTAATTTCTACCCAGCTTTAGCTGGCAGTTATCTTCAATTGATTTTTTAACTCCGGCTAAAGCCGGGTAGAAAGAAAATCTAATGGATGAGACTTATAATTTAACTGCCATAGTTTTAAATCGCCGGCCGTACGCGGAAGACGACGGGCGAGTAACGGTCTACTCGCTGGAGCGAGGCAAGCTGGACTTAACAGTGCGCGGCCTGAAAAAGATAAAATCCAAGCTGGCCGGTCATCTTGAGCCGATGACATTAGTTGATATTATGGCGGTGCGCGGGCGGCGGCATGACTACGCGGGCGCGGCCGTCAGTCAGGAATGTTTTGGCCGGATTAAAAATGATCTGGATAAGTTAACTATTGCCGGACAGGCGGTTGGCGTGTTTAATAAATTAGTTAAGGCTGGTGAAGCTGATCAAGGCCTGTTTGCGCTGTTGAAAGATTTTTTGCAACTGCTGAATTTGGACACTCGGTGTCCACTGGACGCCGAGTGTCTTAATAGTTTTTTTATTTTAAAATTATTGGTTGAGCTGGGCTATAGGCCGGAGCTGGATAATTGCCTGGGTTGCGGTAAAAAAATTATGCCCGGGCATAATTTTTTTAATCCGGCCAAAGGCGGATTGTTTTGTAGCAATTGTCCATCAAACTCTGGCAGCCTGGAGATTAGCGACGATGCCATTAAGCTTTTACGGCTGGCAATCAGCTGTAAATTAGCGGGGTTGATAAAAATTAAGATTAGTGATAGGCTGGAAAAAGAAATTATGAATATCGTTAATTGTTTTTTTCAATATTATCAAGGATGAAAGGAGGTGAGTGAGATGAAGCAGGAGAATGTTTTGGACGTTACTCTGACAGGCGCAAAGGACAAGGAGGGCATTGAGCTTAAGATGACTCTGGCTGATGCGTTTGGAGTTGCGGCAAGAGTTCGTGAAGTAGAACCTAAAGTCCAACTGACCTGGGCAACGCCGGCCCCATTTAACGGGCAAATAAGTGTAGTATTTTAAACGGCACCCTTGACTGGCTGCAGCAGTACGCAATTCGTACTAACGCAGCCAGTTTTTTTGTTCGCTGAATGCCATGTCGGCTCCACAGCCCTTGCGGGACTATGGAGCCAAAAAATAGTGGACACTCGGTGTCCTTTGGGGACACCGAGTGTCTTGCAAGTATTAGTAAAGTAAGTTAATATAATTATATGTTAAGAACTCATACTTGCGGGGAACTGACTAAAAAACAAGCCGGCCAAAGCGTGGAACTTTGCGGCTGGGTGCATAGCCGGCGCGACCATGGCGGCTTGATTTTTATTGATCTGCGCGACCGCTACGGCCTGACGCAATTGACTTTTGATCCGGAAACCAGCCGCCAGGCTTTTAGCCAAGCTGATAAATTGCGCCATGAGTGGGTGATAAAAGTTAAAGGCAAAGTAACGGCCAGGCCGGCTGAGATGGTGAACCCGAAATTGCCGACCGGCGAGATTGAAATAGATTGCGCGGAGATTGAAATTTTATCCCGCTCCAAAACTCCCCCCTTTGAATTGAATGAAGAGAAAAGCGCTGAAGCCAATGAAGCCTTAAGGTTAAAATACCGCTTCGTTGATCTGCGGCGGCCCAAACTGCAGGAAATGTTAAAAGTAAAGGATGATTTTTTCGGCTTTATCAGAAAATATTTTCATGAGCGTGATTTCGTTGAAGTGCAGACGCCGATCCTGGCCAACTCGTCGCCCGAAGGCGCGCGCGACTTTTTAGTACCGTCGCGAATCTACCCGGGAAAATTTTACGCCCTGCCTCAGGCGCCCCAGCAGTTTAAGCAATTACTGATGGTGGGCGGCTTGGATAAATATTTTCAAATCGCGCCCTGCTTCCGCGACGAAGATCCGCGCCTGGACCGCCATTACGGCGAGTTTTACCAGCTGGATATGGAAATGAGTTTTGTGGCGCAGGAGGATATTTGGGAAATTATGGAGCCATTATGGAAGGAAGTGACGAACAAGTTTTCAGATAAAAAATTAGTTGCTTTGGAAAAAGACGGACGCTTTCAAAGAATTTCTTGGCGCGAGGCCATGGAAAAATACGGCACGGACAAGCCGGATTTGCGCTTTGAAATGGAAATTGCGCCGATTACTGATCTAATCAGAGACTGCGGCTTCGCCGTGTTCAGCGATGCTATTAAAGCCGGCGGCGTGGTACATGCTTTAAAAATTGACGGCGGCGCTAAATTTTCGCGTAAGGAAATTGATGAGATTACTGAAATTGCCAAGGCTAAAGGCGCTAAAGGGCTGGCGTATATTGTGGTAAAAGGATTAAAGGAGGTTGAACCTCCAAGTGGAGGTTCAACCTCCAAAAAGTTTGATCTGCAATCGCCGATTGTAAAATTTTTAGGCGATGAACTGGCGCAAGCGATTGTTAAAGAAGTAAAAGCCGAAGCCGGTGATATAATTTTTTTCGGCGCCGACTCCTGGAAAACGGTTTGCTTAAGTTTGGGCGCGGTGAGGAATGACTGCGCGCAGAGGCTGGGACTGAAAGACAACGCTAAAGCGGCTTGGTGCTGGATCATTGATTTTCCCATGTATGACTTCTCGGAAATTGAAGAAGGCCGGATTGATTTCGGCCATAATCCTTTTTCCATGCCGCAAGGCGGTCTGGAAGCGCTGGAAAATAAGCAGCCGCTGGAAATTTTAGCTTATCAATATGATTTGGTTTTAAACGGTTTTGAAGTTTCTTCCGGCGCCATTAGAAATCATGAGCCGGAAATTATGTATAAAGCTTTCGCTATCGCCGGCTACAGCCGCGAAGAAGTGGACAAAAAATTCGGCGCCATGATTCGCGCCTTTGAATACGGAGCCCCGCCCCATGGCGGCAACGCGCCGGGCGTGGACCGGATTTTAATGGTTTTAAACGACTGGGAATCAATCCGCGACATTTACGCTTTTCCCAAAGACGGTAAAGGCAAGGACTTAATGACCGACAGCCCGAGCGAAGTTGACGAAAAGCAATTGAAAGAGTTGAATATTAAATTAAAATGACGATTACGCGGCTAATTGGCAGCTGGCTGAAATCATTGATTTTCTCGTTGCGGAACTCGCTTCGCTCAAACAGTCCTCACTTCAAAAATCACTAATTTCAGCCAGCTGCCTTTATATAAATTTATAACTAAATAACATATATGGATAAACAACAAAACGCCAAATTCGCTTTTTTTTACATGCTGTCCTTAGTGGCTTTGGTGTTCACGGCCGTGGCGGCAGGCATGATTGTGTTTCAAATTATTAATAAAAAAATTGTTGATCTTTTATCCAGCGCGCCGGGCGGCTTTAGCCAGGACGCGTTGAAATTTGCCATCTCCGCCATTGTGATCGCCGCGCCGGTTTATTTTGTCATGATACGGCTGATTAACAAGAATCTCTTGGCCGGAAAATTAGAGAAAGAGTCGGGTATCAGAAAGTGGCTGACTTATTTTATTTTGCTGGTCAGCGCCGTGGTAATGATCGGCTGGCTGATTGCCACGCTCAATAGTTTCCTTAACGGCGAGCTGACCGCTAAATTCATTTTAAAATCCGCTACCGCGATTTTTATCGCCGCCGCGATTTTCAGTTTTTATTTGTATGACATTAAAAGGCCGGAGGTGACAAAAAATAATCATCTCATCCGCGCCTATTATTACGGCGGCATGGCTTTGGTCCTGGCGGCGCTGGTCAGCGGATTTTTCTTCGTGGAATCGCCCTTCGCGGTCAGAAGCCGTAAATTTGATGAGACGATCATCAATAAGTTCAACCAGATTGACAGCGCGATTAACGCCTATTACAGCGAAAACGGCCAACTGCCGGCGGATTTGCCAGCCCTGCTTAATAATGGCGCGCTTTATTATTTAACTGACAATGATTTAACCGATCCGGCGACCAATAAAATTTTTGATTATAAAATTGACGGCAAAGATGCTTACGAGCTGTGCGCGACTTTTAAAACTTCCAATAAGCAAGCGAGCCAGGACAGCGGCAAGTATTATTTTATTGACAAGCGCTGGCTGCACGATGCCGGCTACCAGTGCCTAAAGCAGGGGATTGGCGCGCAGGATAATCTGAAGCCCAGGCCTGTGCCGGTACCGGCAAGATAAGAATGTGAATATAATTTTTAATCATAATCATATGCCAAAAAAAGTAAAATTTCCTGTAAAATTAGCTAAATACTTGGAAAAAGCCGGAGTTAAGCATGATATTCTGGAACATAAAACCGTCTATACGGCTTATGACGCGGCGCAGACCATGGGCAAAAAGTTAAAGGAAATCGCCAAGACTTTGCTGGTAGCCGCGGATAAAGATTATTATTTGGTTCTACTGCCGGCCGACCACAACCTGGACTTTAAAAAATTGGCCGCGCGGATTAGTAAAACCGCGGGCAAGAAAATTAAAGTAATTAAAATTCCGGGCGAGGCGGTAATGGCTAAATTATTGAAAGTAAAAGCCGGCGCCATGGGCGCGTTCGGCGGCTTGCATAAACTGCCGGTGATGATGGAAAAGAAACTGGCCGACTTGAAACAGGCCGTGTTCGCTTCCGGCAGTTTCAATCATTCGGTGGAAATGGCGGTTAAAGATTTTATTAAACTGGAAAACGCCATATTGGGAAGTTTCGGAGTGAAAAAGAAAATTGTTTTAGCCAAGAAGAAAAAATAATAATTAAATATAAACTTATGTCATGCGGATGCTGTTGCGGCACTAAAAAAACAAGCAAGAAGAAAAACAAGAAAAAGAAATAAAATGCAAGCTTATTTCTGGATTCCTGCTTTCGCAGGAATGACGGATTAGACTGGATATGATTATTAAAATAGACAAATTTGAAGGGCCCTTAGGCCTGCTTTTGCAGTTAATTGAAAAATCAGAGCTGGATATTACGGAAATCAGCTTAGCTAAAATTGCCGACCAATACATAGAGTATATCAGGCAGGCCGAGGGGATTCAGCCGGAAGACATGGCGGATTTTTTAGTGGTGGCGGCCAAACTGCTGTTAATTAAATCCCGGGCGCTGTTGCCGTTTTTGCAGGCAGAAGCTGAAGAGGAAATACAGGAGTTTGAAGAACAGCTTAAAATATATCGGGAGTTCCTGCTGGCCTCTGAAAAAATTGAAGCTATCATCGGCCGGAAAAGATTCGGCTTCGCGCGGGAGTTCAACCGCCAGGCGATTCTGTGGAGCGCTCGCTTATTTTATCCGCCGGAAAACTTAAAAGCCGATGATTTGGCCGAGCTGTTTTTTCAAATCGTAAAAAATATCAAGCCGGTTGAGAAATTAGAAGAAAAGAGTTTAGAGCAAACTGTCAGCTTGGAAGATAAAATTTTAGCCATAGAGCAGATGCTGTTAAATAAAATAAAAATCAGCTTTAATCACATCTTAGCCGCGGCGCAAAATAAAACCGAAATTATTGTTAGTTTTTTGGCCCTGTTGGAGCTGATAAAACAGAAAGACATCGTGGTGGCGCAAGTGGAGATGTTCGGGGAGATTGAAGTGAGCAAAATAAATTAAATTGTCATTGCGACCCCGGCTTTGAGCCGGGGGAAGCAATCTAACGAATATGGAGTCTTAAATAGAAATTTGTTATCCGTGAGATTGCTTCGTCGCCGAGTACGGCTCCTCGCAATGACAAAAAGTGTATGTCCATAAAATCAAAAATTGAATCTCTGCTCTTTATTTCCGCCAAGCCCATGGCCGCGAGCCAGCTGGCTGATTTATTGCGGGCTGAAAAAAAAGAGGTAGTTAAAGCCGCCGATGAACTGCTGGAAAATTACAAGAATAACCAGGCCGGAGTGCAAATTATAAAAGACGGCGCTAAATATCAAATGGTCAGCGCGCCGGAGAACGCTAAAGTTATTCAGGAATTCATTAAGGATGAAACTACGGGCGAATTATCCAAGCCCAGTTTGGAAGCTTTAACTATTATCGCCTACCGCGGGCCGGTAACAAAGATAGATTTGGACCGGATCAGGGGAGTGAATTGCGCGCTGATCATCAGAAATCTGCTTTTGCGCGGCTTGATTGAAGAGAAGTTTGATAAAAAGAAAAATGAAACATACTATAAAGCGACTTTTGATTTTATCAGATTCCTGGGCTTAAGCCGGCTGGAGGATTTGCCGGATTACGAAAAGCTGCATCAGGATGATACGATTGAGAGGATGCTGGAGGCTAAAGAAAATAACGCCGGCTAAAGCCGGGTAGAAATTATCTAAAGAAAATAACGCCGGCTAAAGCCGGGTAGAAATTATTTTATGTTGATCCCTGCCGCCATCAGTTTAATCTTATCCACTATTTTTTTAAATTTAAGCCTGCTGGTTCCGGGCGCGATTTCTCTGCCGGGCCAGCCGCGGCCGGTTAAGGTTGGCCGGATCATGGGTGTAAGCGAGGCCGCGGGCGCCGCGGGCGTTTTGGTGGAGCAGAATGATAATTTGAATCAGGCCGTTGTTAAAGTGCTGGAGCAGGCTAAAACTATTGTTTTACCCCAGCTTAAGCAGCTGACCCGGCTTAATGAGCCGATGAGGCGCTTGCCGCCGAATCAAGAGGCGCCGGCGGCCATGCCGGCCCCTGATTTTGATTTGCCGGCGGCTAACGGCGTTATTCTGGATAGCCAAAATGACAGTTTGTTTTTCGCCAAACGGCCGGATCGGACTTGGCCGATCGCCAGCATCACTAAACTGTTCACGGCCTATACTTTTCTGGATTACAATCCTGGCTGGGATACCGGTTATGAAATTGCCGCCTCGGACCGGCGCGAAGGCGGCAGAATTTATTTGTTCACCGGCGACAGCGTCACGGTGAAAGATTTATTTTATTTCAGCCTGGTCGGCTCTGATAACACGGCCGCCGCGGCCTTGGTCAGCTCCACCGGTTTGAGCGAAGAAGAGTTTGTCAAAAAGATGAACGATAAAATAAAACAGCTGGGCTTTAAAAATACCAGATTGGCTGATCCGGTCGGCTTAGCGGACGGTAATATTTCTACCGCCCGCGAAGTCGCCGAATTTGCCAGAATCGCCTTGGCTAATCCGGACATCAGCCGCGCTTTGCTAACCAAACAATACGAATTTACTACCAGGCAAGGCCGGAAAAAGGCTGTTACCAGCACTAATGAGCTCTTAAACAGTTTTCCTCAAGGAGATATAAATATTTTAGGCGGCAAAACCGGCTACGTTAATTCATCCGGTTTTTGCCTGGTTAGCCAATTTCAGAATCAAGCCGGCCAATCAATCGTGACCGTGATTTTAGGCGCGGATTCGGACAGCAGCCGCTTCAGCTTAACGAAAAAGCTGGTGGATTTGTATTATAAGAGTAATAATAATTGAATTTGTTAATCGCCGGGTTTGTGATATAATTAAGAAGTAATATTTATTTAATCTGGATTCCCGCCTCCCCGGTGAAATAGGCTACGCATTTCACGGGGCAAGCCGCGGGAATGACAAGAGACCCAATATGCCTACAAAAAAATATGTCATCGCCAATTGGAAGATGAATCTATCTTTGTCCCAGTCCGTCAGTTTAGCCAAGAAATTTAAGGATAAATTTGCGGTTTTCAACCAAGGAGAAATTATTATTTGTCCGTCAACTCTGGCGCTGACTGAAGCAGTTAAAGTCCTTAAGGGGAGCAAGATAAAATTAGGAGCGCAGAATGTTTTTTGGGAAGAAAACGGTCCGTACATGGGGGAAACTTCCGCCAGTATGCTGGCGGAAGCCGGCTGTGATTATGTTATTTTAGGCCACAGCGAACGGCGAAGATATCTGCTGGAAAACTACGAGATGATTCATAAAAAGGTCAAAGCGGTTTTAAAAACGGAAAAATTAACGCCTATCGTCTGTATCGGGGAAAATTTTGAAGAAAGAAAAACCAATCGGCGCGATTTCGTCTTAGTGGAGCAGCTGCAGCAAGCGCTATCCGGCATTGATGTTTTTGGCGGCCAGCAGGTTATCATCGCTTATGAACCCACCTGGGCGATCGGCACCGGCACAGCCATAGAGCCGGCTGAAGCCGAGTACGCGCACAAGATAATCAAGCTGGCATTAAATGATATGTTCGGCATGCAGGCGGTCAGCAAAAATTTTAAAATCATTTATGGCGCCAGCATTGGCGCGGGCAATGTTAAGGGTTTTGCCAAACTGGAAAATCTTGACGGCTTGCTGGTCGGCGGGGCCAGCCTTAAAGCGGATGAGTTTTATAAAATTGCTAATGAAATAACTAAATAATTGACATGCTGGTTCATATTAAAAATATTGTTGAGAACGCTAGAAAAGGCGGCTACGCGGCCGGTGCCTTTAATATTACCAATTTTGAGTCAATTTTGGGCGTGGCGCAAGCGGCCGTCAAGGCCAATTCGCCGGCCATTATCCAGGTTTCCGAAAGCGCCATAAAATATATGGGCCTTAAGCCGATTACCCATATTGTCTCCACGGTGGCGAAAAACACGGCGGCGCCGGCGCCGATCGCTTTGCACCTTGATCATGGCACGAGTTTTGACGCGGTGTTTGAATGTATCAGCTCCGGTTTTACCTCGGTGCATATTGACGCGTCGTCTTTGCCTTTGGACGAAAATATAAATTTAACCAAGCAGGTGGTAAAGGTGGCTCATGCCAGGAAAGTTTGGGTCCAAGGCGAGGTGGGAGCGATTAAAGGCGGCCACGGCGATATTAGGGGAAAAATAGAGAATATTCCCTTGGCTAGCGTGGAGGACGTGATTAGGTTTGTTCGCGAAACCAAGGTTGATACCATTGCCGCGGCCGTAGGCACGGCTCACGGCGTCTATAGCAACGAAGAGATTGTTTTCAGTTTGCTTAAAGCCATCAGGAAAGCCGTTAAGATTCCTTTTGTTTTGCATGGCAGTTCGGGCGTGAGCAACTCGCAAATTAAGAAAGCGATCAAAGAAGGGGTCAATATAATTAACGCGGGCTCTGATTTGAAAATCGCTTTTTGCCAAACCTTGATAAAGGTCTGTTTAAAAAATAAAACCGAAACCGATCCCAGAAATTTATTAAAACCCACCATTGGCGCGGTGGAAAAAACGGTGATTGAAAAAATGAAATTATTCGGCAGCGCCGGCCGCATAGCGCGATATGTATAATATTATTCCCTTGCTATTAATTTTGATCAGCTTAAGCGTAATTATCGTGATTGTGGTAAAGAAATTTTCCGTGTTGGCTAATTTGGACGTGGCTAACATACCGGCCGAGAAGGAAGCCAGGTTTAAGGAGAGGATTATTTCCAATCGGCTTAAGCGCAACCTCATAAAATGGTCGTCAAAATTAAGCCGATTGGCCGCGCCCCTGTTTCAGGGCGTTAATAATTCGTTAAAAGCGAATTTATCCAAATTATATCAATTGAAAAATGATTATAAAACTGTTGCCGCCCCCGCTTCCGGCGCGCAAGCGATAGAGCAGCTATTCATTCAAGCCGAAGAATTCAAAAAGCATAATGATTGGGATTCAGCCGAGAATAAATATATAGAAATAATCGGCCTGGACAGCAAGAATATTAAAGCCTTCAAGGAACTGGGCCGGGTATATTTTGAGAAAAAGCAATTTGAAGAAGCGAGGCAGACCTTTGAGCACGTTTTAAAATTAAAAGAAGATGACGAGGCGATCTATGAAAATTTGGCGCAAATCGCCAAGGAAACAGGAAAATTGGATGAGGCGCGCGACGAGTATTTAAAATCACTTAATCTGAATAAGCAAAATTCCCAGACCCATTTTAGCTTGGCATTAATTTATCAAGCCATGGGCAAATGGCAGGAAGCCGTCAAGAGCCTAAAAAAAGCGCTAAAGATAGAGCCTGCCAATCCCAGATACCTTGACACCATGCTGGAAATCAGTATAATAATTAAAGATAAAGCCATGGCCTTGGATGCTTATCAGAAATTATTTAAAACCAATCCGGAGAATAATAAATTGGCTGAATTTAAAAAACAGATTGATGGGATATAGGAGTAAAATATAAAAAATAAAAATATAAAAAAGTTTTTTATTTTTTATATTTTACTTTTTATTTTTACGCCGTTGTAGCTCAGCTGGTAGAGCAACTCCATGGTAAGGAGTAGGTCCGCGGTTCAATTCCGCGCAACGGCTCAAGGAATTTTTAGGGTCGGTACCAAAGCGGTCAAATGGGGCAGACTGTAAATCTGTTGGCTCACGCCTTCGAAGGTTCGAATCCTTCCCGGCCCACCGAAGAAATTTTAGATTGAGGATTTTTGATTTTGGATTTATTTTTTAAATTAAAATATTATGTCACAGGATAATCTAATCAAACTGGAGTGCGCGGCTTGCAAGCGCGTCAACTATTTTTCCAGAAAAAACAAAAAGATTTTGAAAAATCGCTTGGAACTTAATAAATTCTGCGAGCACTGCAAAAAACACACTTTGCATAAAGAAACTAAATAACAGCCAGTCGCTGTTATTTTTGCGGGATTCGTATAGTGGCAGTACGGCGGTCTCCAAAACCGCATGCGGGGGTTCGATTCCTCCATCCCGTGCCAATTGGGAAATGCGTCGCTACGCGATGCCAGCTCCCACTCAAATTGTGCTAAAAATTCAAACTTTCCGCCTTGCAAAATAAAGTTCGAGCCGATATTTTTTAGAAATGCTTTGAGTTCAGAAAGATCGCCTTCATCGGCGGTCTTTTTTGCTAACTTTGAACGCAAAATAAAATCTCTCATGGGTTCGAGCCAATTATTGCCCTTGTCTTTAATTTCTCTTATTTTATCCTGAAAATCCAGTTTCTCTTTAATCAGGCTGTCTTTTTTATTAACATAATCCGCTTTTTCTATTATCCCGTCTATCCGGTCATTAAGCAGATTATCAAGTCTGGTTTCGGTTTTATTAATTTCCGCCCGGGTTTTTTCGACAAGGGCAACGGATGATTGGGCGGCCGTTATTTTTTCTTTATCTAATTCATTTAGCATCTTATCCGCCCAATCATCGGGTAAAGAAACTTTTTGTAATATATTTTTAAATTGCTCTGTTAGTTTTTCTTCTCTAATATATTTTTCAGCGCAAAGCCCTTTCTTTTTTGTGCATCTATAATAGATATGCCCCTTTTTAGTTTCGGCGGTTATAGAACAGCCGCAAGAGCATTTTAAAAATCCGGTAAAGATAAAACCGTGCCTGATTATTTTTCGTTTTTTGCCTCTATATCGCATTACTTCTTGTACCTGATCAAAAAGCTTCTTGGTTATAATTGGCTCGTGTTTGCCTTGGTAGGTTTCGCCTTTATATTTGAACACGCCGTAATAAAACGGACTTCGCAGTATTCTATGGGCCATACTTAGCTGTAAGGCCTTATCACGCACGCTAGTTAGCCCTAGATCGTTAAATTTGGTCGTTAATGCTTCAAGCGTATGTTCACCGCCGGCATATATCTCAAATAGCTTGCGGATAAGTTTATGCTTAACCGGATCAATGACAATATTGTGGCGTTTAGGCTCGTTTAGATAACCCAAAGGCGCCCAGCCCGGATAAACTCCGTTTCTTAGCTTTTGTCTAAGGCCTCGTTTTACGTTTTCCGAAAGGTTGTCTATAAAATATTTACTTTGCCCGAAAGCGATGTTAAGCATAAACTTTCCCTGTGGCGTGTCCTCAAACCAAAAAGAGGGGAATTTGAGAGATTTTATTTTGCCCGTATCAACCATATAGATGATTCTACCGCCGTCAATCGGGTTGCGGGCTAAACGGTCAGGATGCCATGAAAGTATGCCATCAGCCTTGCCTTGTTCAATCAAAGCTAGCATTTCGCCGAATTTCATTCGGCCAGGTTCTTTGGCAGTTTTTGCCTCCGTGAAGGAGGCGGCGATTTCAAGTTTTTCTGTGTTGGCAAATTCTTTTAATTCGGCAAGCTGGGCTTCAATGCTTAAAATTTGCCGTTCTTCATCATCAGTGGATTTTCTGGCGTAGAGAAAGAATTTTGGATTTGACATGGTTAGTTCTATATGTTATTATAAAAAATCTTTAAATTTATAAAGAAATATTCTTTATCAACAATAATGTAAAAAAGGGAGGTAGCATCATGGCTTTTAAGGAGGTAGTACCAGGGGTATTGGTTAACGAAGCAAGCGGAATAAAGGTATCAATCCCACATCCCGATCCAGTTGTAATTATTCAGACCAAGGATAAGTCCTCTACTCTTTGTGCGCAGGGGAGTAGAGAAATTTATGTTTTCTCATCAGAGGGGAAAGCCGTGAGACTTATCATTGCTGCGAAACTTGAGGGGGTGATAATGGTCCAAATGACGTGGGATGAATTGGTTGATTATTTTCAGCAAAAGGGTAGTGCCATTATTGATCCCGAGATCGAGTCCAGTTTCGACTCGGTTGTCCCTTTGCGAAAGGGAATTTAAAGATTTTCCATTGAGTCGCAGGCGGTTTAATTACTGCCCGCGACTCGTTTTTATTTAATCTAAATTTAAAAAAAGAAAAGTTTTCTTTTGGCTGGCAAGGCGGAAAGTTTGAATTTTTAGCTGAATTTGAGTGGGAGCTGGCGTCGCGAAGCGACACCTTTCCAAATTGGCTGGCATTTTATAAATTAGCTCGAACTGAATTCAAAAAAAGGTTTTAAACTATTTTTTAAAAGCGCCTCCGCCCGAGGCGGACAGGCTGCCCCCGCTTTTAAAAGTATAAATTCATTAACGAGCAAAGCCCGACTTTAAAAAACTGCCAAAGAGCCTGTAAAACAATATATCATTAGATATAATCTGCGTTCGCTCGGAAATAAAAATTAACTTTTATTTCTCTCGCTCACTTGATTATCTGCTCGAATTTTATTTTAAGCCAAAAGCAAACTTTTCTTTTTTTGAGTTAAAACAGCCTATTTATATATTACCATAATATCTAAATTTTAGATATTGATTTTATAGATATATCATGGTAGTATATGAGTAAAACAATTTGGACAAAAGAATACGCTAAATTTATTAAGAAATTAAGGCAGGCTAGGTTTAAGGCCGGTTTACGGCAAATTGAGGTGGCTAAAAAGTTAAAACGGCCGCAATCCTATATCTCCCGGGTAGAATCCGGCGAATATCGGCTTGATATTATTGAAGTTAAAAGGTTTGCTAAAATTTACGGCAAGGATATGAATGAGTTAATTGATTAATAATATATTTTTAAAACTTATGAAAAAGCAATTTACGATTTTTTTAATTTTAATTTTTGTTTTGGGGTTGGTTCCAGTTAATTTTTCAGAGGCAATTACCCAAAATCAAATAAGCGCGGAAGTACAAATTGTTTGTCCTGATAATTACGGTAATTGGTTTAGTGGATCAGGAACTATTATTGATCCCAAGGGCATAATTTTAACTAATAAACATGTTGTAACTGACGAAAAGGATAGTATCATTAAAACTTGTTTTATTGGTTTTATAGAATCAATAAATCAAGAGCCAAATTTTGGCACAGAAAACAACCCCAATTTAGCGGAAGTAAAATATTATACAGCTACTGACGATATGGATGCGGCTATTTTATATTTAGAAAATGGGACTAATCAAAATTATCCTTATATAAATA
>JAUSGE010000019.1 GCA_030649205.1 bacterium | reverse complement strand
TATTTATTAACAGCTTAAATCTATCAATATTAGCATATTTTTTAGATGTTTTTATTCCAATATCCAGCTCCCACATTCTCCTTTTATATTTTTTCATATTTTGCACTCCATAGTGTCAACTGTAACATGGACGAGTGCATTTAGTTGACAACAAATAGCTGGTATATTATAATAATCTAAGTTAAAAATTATGTATGTCTAATATTTCAGAAAATGAAAATTTAAAAGAAGCTATGCTGGCCTTGAAAAAAAGCGAGGCTAGCTATCGGAAACTTAGCGAGTTTAATCAGCGGATTTTGGATAACGCGCCATGCAGTATAATCACCATAGATAAAAATGGAATTTTAACTTTCGTCAACAAATATTTTTATAATTTTTCCAGCTCTGCTTCGCCCTTAGGCCGCGATGTTTTTAAACTGCCGTTTTTCATTAATGAAGGCTTATGCGAGTCTCTTAGAAAATTGCTCAAAGACGGCACGCCGTTTAATAAAGAGAACTGCCGCACCGTCAATTCAAGAGGCGAGATAAAATATTTAAACCTTATTCACGTGCCCTTAAGAGACGAGGCCGGCGAAATAAACGGCGCGCTTTCCATGGCCGTAGATAATACTGAAGCTTATGAGGCCAATAAAAAACTGGAAGAGTGGAATAAAGAGCTGGAAAAGAAAATAGTTGAAAGGACGAGCCAGCTGGATGTTGCCAATAAGAAATTAGCCAAGGCGCTTGACGCCAAGATGAAATTCATTGCCGACGCTTCTCATGAACTTAGGACGCCGTTAACAATTATTCAGGGTAATTTGGATTTGGCGAAAATAAAAAATAATCAAGAGAAAATTTATGATGAAAAATTTTTAGAGGCTATTTCCAGAGAAGTTTTTAATATGTCCGGTATTTTAAGCGATTTGGCGACTTTAACCAGCGCGGATGCCGGCCAGGCCAGCATTGCTTACGAAAAAGTGGATTTGGCCAAACTGGTTGACGCATCAGTCTTATCGCTCTCCGCGGTGGCGCAAAAAAATAATGTTGCTTTATCGCATCAGCTGAACAGTCAGGCGGAAATTATGGGAGACGAAGCTAAACTGAAAAAATTATTATTGAATGTTTTGCGCAACGCTATAAAGTATAATGACAAAAAAAACGGTTCGGTTAAAGTTTGGCTGGAAAAAGACGGCGAGTTTATCAAAATTTTCGTTGCTGATGACGGCATGGGTATTGCGGAAGATGATTTGCCATATGTTTTTGAGCGTTTTTATCGGGCGGGTAATGTAAGGTCTTCCAGCGAAGGCTCGGGCCTGGGTCTGGCCATTTGCCAATGGATTGCGTCAGCTCATCAGGGGAAAATCAGCGTTGCAAGCAAATTGGGCCAAGGCACGGTTTTTACCATACATTTGCCGGTTGATTATAAGAATCTTAGCCGGCAGAGTTTGTTTTAAACAAAAGATTGTTCGTTAAAAAAATATTTTGCTTTTTATCAATAACGCTAAACGTTACTATTTATAGAGAGGAAGAGAAAATGTACAAGATAATGTTTGTAGATAACAGCCCATTGTGGATAAACAATCTCAAAGAATTTGCTGAATCGTACCAAGAAAAATTTGAGGCCTTTTTTGCTAAAACGGTTGAAGAGGCCAATGCGCAAATGCTGGGCCACCGGTTCAGCTGTGTGGTTTTAGACATACACTTAGGAGAAGACGTTTCCGGGATTGATTTGGCGAGATGGTATCGCGAAATTAATCCTTATATGGGGATCGTTTTACTTACATCTCATGCCCGAGAAGCTTATAGTATGGCTATCGGGGCATTGGCGGATGATTGCCTGTCTAAGCCAATCGGTTTTACTGCTTTGGCCGCCACTATTGAAAATGCTATCAAGAATAGGACTATGCCCCACAAGCTTAGGGTAGCTAGGTTTGCTACTTTGCAGAAGCTCCTGCCTCATATGAATGCTGTTAAATATTCGCATCGGATCTGCGGCGAAGCCGGATCAGGGATAATGGAGGGTTACTTAGCGAAAGATGACATGGAGTTGGCTTGGGACATTTATAAAGATGCCGAGGTTGACGAGTTCAGAAGTATTGTCGGTATGGCAAGCTGTCGAGGCTGTGTCGGCTATTGTAAATTTTGCAAGTCAGGCAGGAGAACCTTCAAAAGGCCGTTGGAAATAAGCGAGCTGGTGGCGCAAATATTGCATAGCTTGCACGGCTATCAAGCCATGGGAGTATTTCAGGGGTTTAAAAGGTTGGAGATCAACAGTTCGGATGAAGGAGATGTGGTTTTTTCCAATCTGGATAATTTCTGCCGCATGGTGGCTCTATTTCTTGATGCCAAAATACCAACAATAGGAGAGTATTTGATACGGAAATTTATCGCGACTACGATCGGCCATGTTGGTAATTTGAAAAGGCTGATCAATGAATACAGAGAGTTGCTTGATTGGCTTTGGCTGTACATATCGGTTAATTTCACTGCCGAAGAGACGCGAGCTTTCTATATGCCAGGTACTCGCGGCACCTCCTTAGTTCACTTAAAGGATGTTTTATGGGAGTTTGGCGAGCTAACCGGCAGAAACGTTACCATTTCCGATATCGTTATGAAAGGTCTAAACGATCGCCCTGAAGATGCCGAGGGGTATTTTAAACTATTTGGCCAAGGACCGTTTGACATCAAACTAATGGCTTTGCAGGAAGGCAGTCTCGCGGAAGTTGGACGGGTTACGATTGAAGATGTAATCCATTTTCAAGAATTATTGATACAAGCCGGATTCACAGCAGATAGAATCCGTATTAGAACCATCATAGGCCGAGACAGGGATTATGGTTGTGGCAGAGTCGTACCAGAAAAGCGATGGGAGGAGCTGGGATGAAAAGGGAAGGCGTAAGTGCTCTGATCTTTGATCTGGACAGGGTATTGGTAAAGTGGCAGGGAAGCCACGACTCAGAAATTCCGGTTAATATAATTGCCGGTCTGGCTGAAGCTCGCCCGGATAATCTGGCCAGGACGATTAAACTTGACGATTCGGACTGGATAACTTCACTAGCCAAATACGGCGTTGATCCGACAGATCGGGAAACGCTGGAGAAAATTGATGATCGGCTATTTACCTGGGTAATGTCCAGCTCTCGGGCTGAAATATATCCTTGGGTTAGTGGTATATTGCCCAAGCTGGCTAAAACAAAAAAGCTGGCTCTGTTAACTAATAACGGCATTAAGAGCGCCCGACATCATCTGGGCAATTTGTTGGATTTATTCCAAGTAGTAAAAACTTGGGATAATGTTCCGATAGATTGTAAAGACATCCCGCTGTTAAAGCCGGCGCCGGACGGGGTACTGGCAATTCTTCAAGAATTAAAAATAAAACCTGAAGCGGCTTTAATTCTAGAGGATAGCATGAGCGGCGTTATCGCCGGCAAAAAAGCGGGAGTTAGATCTGCTCTCGTTTGCTGGGAGGATAACCAGCAAGAATCGTTAATTAAATCTTTGGGTTTGGAGGAATGGGTTTTTACAATCCTTCGCGATCCAAATGATTTGTTAGAATTATAAAAGGAGGTGAATTTTCAGGCGGCCGGCATTTATTTGCTCGGCCGTCTTTTTTAATTGACCAAACACGAAAAAGTTAGTAGGATTGGTATATAACTCCGGCTGAAGCTTGGCAGAAATTAAACTATGAATAAAATCAGAAATTTTTGCATCATCGCCCATATTGACCATGGCAAATCAACTCTGGCCGACCGCATGCTGGAAATCACCGGCACGATTGAAAAACGCAAGATGAAAGACCAGGTGCTGGACCGGATGGATCTGGAGCGGGAGCGCGGCATTACCATCAAACTTCAGCCGGTCAGAATGGACTATCAGGGTTATATTCTTAATTTGATTGATACGCCCGGGCACGTTGATTTTACCTATGAGGTGTCGCGCAGTTTGGCCGCGGTTGAAGGAGCGGTCTTGCTGGTGGACGCTACCCAGGGCATCCAGGCCCAGACTCTGGCCAACCTGTATTTGGCGCTGGAACAGAATCTGACAATCATTCCGGTGATTAATAAAATTGATTTGCCCGCGGCTAATGTTTTGAAAACCAAGAATGAGATTATTAAACTGCTGGGTTGTCAAGCCGAAGAAATTATTTGCGCGTCCGGCAAGACCGGTCAGGGCGTGGCAGAAATTTTGGAAGCGGTGATTGAGCGGGTGCCGGAACCAAAAATAATTACGGACAACGCGCCTTTGCGGGCTTTGATTTTTGATTCAAACTATGATGAGTACCGCGGCGTGGTGGCCTACGTCAGAATTTTTGACGGGCAAATAAAAAAAGGCGATAAAATAAATTTATTAGCCACTAAAGCCAAGAGTGAAGCTCTGGACGTTGGCGTGTTCAAGCCTGATTATATGTCAACCGGCAAGCTGGAAACCGGCGAGATTGGTTATATTGTTACCGGTTTTAAAGACGTGAGCGAGTGTCGGGTGGGGGATACGGTGTCCACGGAAAGAGGTTCAACCTCCATCCGCCAGCTGGCGGAGGAGGTTGAACCTCTGCGCGGCTATAACCAGGTCAAGCCCATGGTGTTTGCCGGCATTTTTCCGCGCGAGGGCAATGAGTTTCAGGAATTGCGCGAGTCAATCGCTAAATTAAAACTTAATGACGCTTCATTAATGTACGAGCCGGAACATTCCGAGGCGCTGGGGCTTGGATTTCGGTGCGGCTTCTTAGGCTTGTTGCATTTAGAAATTTTTCAGGAGCGGCTGAAGCGGGAATATAATTTAGATTTAATTGTTACCATTCCCAGCGTAGCTTATATGGTTCACCCCGTTAAATCCCGACATGTTGTCGGGTCGCGAAGCGAATTTAACGGGGTAAATAAAAAGAACGGAGACAATCTGATTATCCGCAGTCCGCAAAAATTGCCTGATCCTAATGAGATTGAAAAAATAGAAGAACCCTGGGTTAGTCTGGACATTATTACGCCCAAAGATTTTATCGGAGCGGTAATGAATTTAGTCCAGGATAAAAGAGGAATTTATAAAAACACCGAATATATTGACGAGACCAGAGTGATTTTGCATTATCAGCTGCCTATGGCCGCCATCTTAACCGATTTTTATGATAAGATTAAAAGCGCCAGCTCGGGTTATGCCTCCATCAATTATGAATTTATCGCGTATCGGCCGGCTGACGTGGTAAAAATGGATATTTTAGTGGCTGAAGACGCAGTCGAGGCCTTGGCGAACATTGTTTATCGGGATGAGGCGTTCCGGCGCGGCAAAGAAATCGTTGAAGCCCTAAAGGAAGCTTTGCCCAAGCAGATGTTTGTCGTAAAATTGCAGGCGTCGGTGTACGGAAAAGTTATCGCGGCCGAGCGCATTGCGGCCATGCGCAAAGACGTGACGGCCAAACTATACGGCGGCGATGTGTCGCGCAAGCGCAAATTATTGGAAAAACAGAAAAAAGGCAAGAAAAAAATGATGGCTTCGGGCAAAGGCAGCGTGGAAATTCCCGGTGATGTGTTTGTTAAGCTATTAAAGAGATAATAATATGAAAAAGAGATCATTTCAGAAAATAATAATCGTGCTGGTCAGCGTGATGGTTATTTTTTCCATGCTGATTTTTTCGGTTGGGGCGTTATTTTAATTTAACTTAATTTTTCTGCCCGGCTTCAGCCGGCGTTATTAAAAGCCTGCTGAAGCCGGGTAGAATATTTTATGATGGCAAACAAATGGGAATTGATGCCGGCGGCTGACGCGGATTTTATAAATAATAATCCTGAATACGATAAAATTATTCTTCAGCTTCTGTTTAACCGGAGGCTAAAGGAAAAAAAAGAGATTGACGAATTTTTTAATCCGGATAAAAATAATTTACACGACCCGTTTTTGTTTAAAGACATGGCGGCGGCCGTCGCCTTGGTGATTAAGCATATCAAGGCGCAAGATGTAATAGTTATCTATGGCGATTATGACGCTGACGGCGTCACGGCTACGGCCGTTTTGGTGGAAGTTTTAAATATTTTTAAGGCCAAGACCGCGGTTTATATTCCGGCCAGAGTTACCGAGGGCTATGGCTTGAATAAAAAAGCCATTGATTGGCTGGCCAAAGAGAAGCAGGCTAAGCTGATTATTACCGTGGACAATGGCATTCGCAATAAGCGGGAAGTTGAATACGCCAAAGGCGCCGGGCTGGATATCATCGTTACCGACCATCATGAAGTGCCGCCCGACGCCGCCGACTGGCCGGATTGCCTGATTGTTAATCCCAAGGCCGATAACTATCCATTCAAATATTTAGCCGGCGTGGGCGTGGCTTTTAAGCTGGCCAAGGCCTTAATTGAAACCTGCAAGCTGGATGAAAAATTAAAGGCGCGGCTGGAGGAAAAAATTTTGGATTTGGCCGCTATCGGCACGGTGGCGGACATGATGAGCCTTAAGAGTGAAAATAGAATTTTAGTCCATCTGGGGCTGGAAGTTTTGAATCGCGGAAAAAGACTGGGCATTAATGAATTAATCAAAGCCGCGCAAATCAATAATGGCCGGGAAATCAAGGCGTTTAATATCGGCTGGCAGATCGCGCCGCGCCTTAATTCGGCCGGGCGGCTGGATCACGCCAATACCGCCTACGAGCTGTTAATTACCAAAGACAAAGACGAGGCCGCGGCTATTGCCGAAAAACTCAACGAAAAAAATTCAGCCAGGCAGAAAATAACCGAAGACATTTTCGCGCGGGCTAAAAAAATAGTGGAAGGCGGAATGAAGGACGACAAAATTTTAATCGTAGCGGCGCCCGGCGTGTTTGAAGATAATGGCGAATTGTGGCCGGAAGGCGTTATAGGCCTGGTAGCCGGCCGGTTATGCGAAGCCTATTCGCGGCCGGCCATGGTTATTACCGGATTCAATCAGGAAATCAAGGGTTCGGGCCGGAGCATTGATGAATTTAACTTGATCGCCGCGATTGAACAGGCGAGCGAGTATCTTGAACGCTACGGCGGACACGCGGCGGCTTGCGGAGTTTCTTTTAAAAGTTTAAAAGATTTGTCGGCCTTCAGCGGAAAGATCAAGCGGCTTGCGGCCGCGGCTTTGGCCGGAGCCGAATTAACCCCGAAGATTTTAATTGAAGCGGAAATAGATTTATCTGATATTAACGATGAATTGGCGCAGGCGCTGGAAAAATTTGAGCCGTTTGGCGAAGATAATGAGCGGCCGAAATTTTTAAGCCGCGGTTTAACAATTATTGATAAAGTTATCATGGGCGCCGCCGCGCAGCATGTTAAATTAAGATTCGGTTCAGTCTGGGCCGTCGCTTTCAGCCAGGCGGAAAATTATAAAGATTTTAAAATCGGCGGCAAAGTTGACGCGGTTTATTATTTGGAATTTAATGAGTTTAACGGCCGGAAAGCGGTGCAGATGAAAATAGTGGATATAAAAAGAAATTAAGTGTCATTGCGAGCGACCGGAGGGAGCGAAGTCATGGCTATGCCAGATCTGGCATAGCCATGACAATCTCACGAAGATTAATTCCTGAATTTACTCGCATCCAGGATGATTTTTGCCTCCGGCACGGCTGAGTTTGCCTAAAAATGGCAAACTCGTCCCGCCTCCGCGGGACTCAAACATGCCATTTTTTTAACGGCAAATTCAGCCTAAAAATCATATGTCTGCTCGTATAATTCAGGAATTAATCTTAAGCTGTTATGATTAACAATAAACTTACAATTTTTACCGACGGCGGCGCGCGCGGCAATCCCGGGCCGGCCGGCATCGGGGCGGTACTTTTAGATGAGCGGGGAAAGGCGGTAGCGGAAATTTCTGAATATATCGGCGAGACAACCAATAATCAGGCCGAGTATCAAGCCTTGCTGGCCGCGCTAGCCAAGGCTAAAGAGCTGGGAGCGGGCGAACTTGAAGTTTTTTTGGACAGCGAACTGGTAGTTAAACAGCTAAACCGCGAATACCGAGTTAAAGATAAAGGACTTGCGCCTTTGTTTGTTTCCGTGTATAATTTATCACTGGGATTTAAAAAAATAGCCTTTAAGCATATCCGCCGGGAAAAAAATCAATGGGCGGATAAATTGGTAAACCTGGCCTTGGATCAGGCCGGAAAATAAATTTTAGGACGCATGGCTCAGTTGGTTAGAGCGCTCCGTTCACATCGGAGAGGCCGAAGGTTCAAGTCCTTCTGCGTCCACCATAGATAAATCTTGATCAGTGTATGAATACGCCGGCTCCGCTGAAAAAAATCCATTCATATTTTTTGGAATATTTTTCCCGGCTTTGCCGCTATCCTTTCGCTAAACCCAAGGGCGGCGATATTATGATTACCAGCCGCTGTAATTTTCACTGCCGGCACTGCGATATCTGGCGAGAGGAAGATAGCCGGGAGCTTGATCTTGACGCTTGGAAAAGTATTATCGCCCGGCTGCGCCGCCGGGTGGGGCCGGGCTATGCCATTAGCGTGGGCGGAGGCGAGCCTCTCTTGCGGCCGGATATTTTTGAAATTCTAAAGATGTTAGTTCAGAAAAATTTTAAAGTTTCATTGGTAACCAACGGTTATCTGATTGATCGGGAAAAAGCGGAAAAGATTGTAAAGCTTAATATTAACGAAATCCGCTTGTCGCTGTACAGCTATTCGCCCGAAATCCATAATCGCCTGCGCGGCATGGCCGATGCTCATGAAAAAGTTATTGGAGCGGCGGAGTTGTTGCTTGCTGAAAGTAGAAAACAGCGGATGGAGACAAGAATCTGCGCCGCCATGCTGATTAACGCCGAAACCATCGGCCGCGAAGCGCTTCGTTTGATAGATTGGGCTAACGCCAAAGGCATTTTTACCTTAGTGCAAGCCGTAGATAATAATTTTAAAATCCATGAAACTTCCGGCGGGCAAACCGAGGCCGGATTACGGCCTGGCGGCGATTCTCTTTGGCCCAAAGACAAAAATCAAATCAAGGCTTTCTTTGACCAGCTGCTTCTGAAGAAGCGCTCTGGCTATAAAATTATTAATTCGGTAAAAACATTAGAGGCTTTTCGCGTCTATTTTCTCAATCCGCGGCAGGCGCTGTCTTTCCCCTGCACGGTTGGTTACCGCTCCATGAATCTTAATCCGCAAGGCCAAATTTTCTTTTGTTTTGACACTGGCAACATTGCCAGCAGTTTGTCCGGCCGCTCGCCCGAAGTTCTTTGGCGGTCAGAAGAACTGCGGCAGAAAAGAGCTTTGGCCGCCGGTTGCGGAAAAGTTTGCCGCATCCGCTGTTATTATCGCGACTCCCTGGTTGATAAAATAAAAAAACAATCTATTTTTCCTGGCCGGTTAAATTGACAGGCGCTTGGTTTAGTGGTAATATATTCTAGTGAAAATGTTCATTATATTTCATTAATATCAGGGTAAGCGGATGATTGCCCGGCCGCGCCTTCGGGCAAAGCGGGGAGGAAAGTCCGGACTCCAAAGTACTTTTTTGTACTGAAAAATGGCAATGGATAACGTCCATCAAGAGCAATCTTAGGGAAAGTGCCACAGAGACAATACTAGCCGCCGCTTTGCGGCGGTGAAAGGTGAAAAGTTTCCCGGTGTTTAGGTTATTTAGGATATCCGTTTAACTTAAGCTGCGGGATTCGTCTTCCGGCGACGGAATGACGCGGTAAACCCTGCCTGGAGCAAGAGCAAACTATGCCGCATTTTGCGGCATAATGAAAAGTGGCTCGCTTGAGCCTGCCAGCAATGTTAGGCCCAGATAGATAATCATCTCCCGTCATGATATGATCGGGAACAGAATCCGGCTTACAGCTTGCCCTGATATTAGTGGAATATAAGTTTATAATTTCGTCACTGCTTTAGCAGGCTGTTAACATGTCCGGCTGATTTTTATAAAAGCCGGCTGAAGCCGGGTAGAAGTAAGAATTTATGAAGAGATCAGAACTCTTTTTTTCATTTTTGCTGGCGCCGTTGGATTTTTTTATGATTATTCTAGCCGGCATTTCGGCTTATTATTTGCGTTTTACGCCTACAGCGACGGACATCAGGCCGATTATTTTCAGCCTGCCGTTCACCCAGTATTTTCAGATTTTATTGCTGATCGCTTTGGCTTGGCTGATTGTTTTTGCCCTAGCCGGCTTATATAACATTAAAGGCTCCCGCAGTTTAAGGAATGAAGTTTATCGGGTGATTTTGGCTTGCTCTACCGGACTAATGCTGGTTGTTGTTTTGATTTTTGTTTTTAGGGAGCTTTTTTCCTCCCGCTTCATAGTTTTGGCCGGCTGGCTGATTGCCATAGCTTATATCAGCGCGGCCAGAATTGTTGTCAGATCAATTCAAAGGTTATTATTGAATTACGGCGTAGGCGTGCATAAAATTATTTTAGTAGGCAACAGCCAGACAACTGACGTCTTAATCCATGAATTTTCCAGCCGGAAAAGTTTGGGCTATGAAATTGTTAAGCGGTTTAAGAATTTTGGCCTGGAAGCGGAGCAAGAGCTTGAGAATTATTTAAAAACGCAAAAAGTGGATGAAATTATGCAGAGTGATCCGAATTTAAGCAAGGCCGAGGTGCTTCGGCTTTTTGATTTCGCGGATGGAAATCATCTCACTTTTAAATACGCGGCCGATCTGCTGGGCGCTAAGGTTTTAAAAACCGAAGTGTCGGAAATCGCCGGCATTCCGGTGGTGGAAGTGAAGGAAACGCCGCTGGACGGCTGGGGCCGGATCGGTAAAAGAATTTTTGACATTATTTTTTCTCTGCTGTTCATAATTCTATTCAGTCCGATTTTAATTACCGCCGCCATTATCATCAAGCTGGATTCGCGCGGCCCGGTAATTTACAAAAATAAACGGGTGTTAAAAGACGGCTGTTTTAAATTATTTAAATTCAGGTCAATGATTTACCAGTATTGCGTGGGCGAAGAATACGGCAATGATCAGGCTTTAGAGCTGGAAAAAAAATTAATTGAGGAAAAAAATACCAAAACCGGACCGGTTTATAAAATCGCCGGCGACCCGCGCTTAACCGGCGCGGGAAAATTTTTGCGGCGCTGGAGCATTGACGAACTGCCGCAATTTTTTAACGTTTTAATCGGCCAAATGAGCTTGGTGGGCCCCAGGCCGCATCAGCCGCGAGAAGTGGAAAAATACGAACGGCATCATAAAAAAGTTCTGACCATTAAGCCGGGCATCACCGGCCTGGCCCAGATTTCCGGCCGGAGCGATTTAGGCTTTGAAGATGAAGTCAAGCTGGACAGCTATTATATTGAGAATTGGTCATTGATGATGGATATCTCAATACTGTTGCGCACGCCGCTGGCGGTGCTGAAGAATAGAAAGGCGGAGTAAATATCAATTTATGAAAGTAGCTCTAATTCATGATCATTTGGCTCAAGACGGGGGAGCGGAAAGAGTTTTAAGGGTGCTGGCCCAGATGTTTCCGGACGCCCCGATTTTTACTCTGCTGTGCGACCAAAAAAACGCGATTAAATATTACCCCGGCCGGCAGATAGAAACCTCCATTATTCAAAAGTTGCCCGGCGGCATTTCGCATTACCAATGGTACATGCCGTTTATGCCCATGGCCGTGGAATTTTTTGATCTGACGCCTTACGACCTGGTAATTTCCGATACCAGCTCGTTTGCCAAAGGCGTAATCACCTCCACGCATACTCTGCATTTATGCTATTGCCATACGCCGACGCGCTACCTTTGGAGCGATACGCACCAGTATATCAACGAGCTCAAGTACAATAAATTTTTTAAAAAAATAATTTCGCTGGTCTTAAATTACATTAGAATGTGGGATAAGCTGGCGGCCGAGCGGGTGGATGGCTATCTGGCTAATTCCCGTTTCGTGGCCGGCCGGATTAAAAAGTATTATCGGCGCGATTCAACCGTGGTTTATCCGCCGGTGGAAACGGAAAAATTTAAAATTTCCGATGAGCTGGGCGATTATTTTTTAACCGGCGGCCGGTTAGCCCCCTACAAAAGAACGGATATAGTGGTTTCGGCCTGTAAAAAGCTGGGCCGGAAATTAAAAGTTTTCGGCGACGGCGTTGACTTGCCGAGGCTTGAAAACATGGCCAAAGGCTATGATGGCATAGAATTTCTAGGCCGGGTTAATGATGAGGCTAAGGCGGAGTTATATGGCAAATGCCTGGCTTTTATCAATCCGCAGGAAGAGGATTTTGGCATTACCGCGGTTGAGGCTCAAGCCAGCGGACGGCCGGTGATCGCTTATGGCCGCGGCGGCGCGCTGGAAACGGTGATTGACGGCCAGACTGGAATATTTTTTAATGAACAAACGGCTGACAGCCTGGCGTGCGTTTTGGAAAATTTTGACGCCGCCAAGTTTAATCCGGAAATTATCAAACAACATGCCGAGCAGTTTAGCGTAGGCAGGTTTAAGGAAGAAATTGGAGAGTTTATTAGCCGGGAATATGAGAATTTTAAAACAAATATTTAATAGTTGGGCTTGGGTTTATAAAGAAAAATAGCATGAATTTTTTTGACATTCAAATGTACATCGGCATCAAACTGCTCTTACTGCTGTTTATGGCCTCTGCCTTATATTTAATTTACAAGAAAAAAAATCCGGCCTATTTTCTTATTTTGGCCGGGGGCGTGTCGGCCGCTTCCTACTTTCTTTTAGTTAATAATTTACAATTATCTTTTTGGGGCCTCCAAGGCGACGAAATCACCATCGCCGCCATGTATAATACGTTTGCCCGCGCGAGCTTATGGTCGGATTTTGCTTATCACCATCTGCCGCCATTTTATCCGCCGCTGTTTTTTTGGCTTTTTGCCCTAGCTGGAAGATTGCTTGGCTGGAACGGTATTATGATCGCCAAATCAGCCGCTTTTTCTTTTTTCTTATTCTTTCCGGCCGGCTTATATTACTTTCAAAAATATCTTTTAAAAAATGAAGCGGCGGATGGCAAAATTTCGGGAACGGTTTTTACCCTGCTGTCGCCCTTGCTGATAATAACCATTTTAGACAAGGATTTGCTGATTGGAAAACCCTATGAAGTAATCGCCGCGGCCGCGACGATATTCTGGTACATCAGCCTTTATTTAAAAATTTCCCAGGGCAAGTTTAGCCATAAGCAAGCGCTGATACATGGCTTAATCGCCGGCCTTATTTTTATGACCTATTATCTCTGGCTCGTTTTCGCGGCGATCGCTCTTTTTTTAATGGGCGCCATAGAAAAATCAGAGTCTAAGATTAAATATTTTTTATCTCTTTTTAAAACCATGCTCATCGCCCTTCTGGCCGCTTCGCCCTTTCTTCTGCCGCTCTTAATCAGCTATCTAAAAAATGGCATGGAAAACTGGCAAACCGCTTTTTTTACGCCCGGCGGAGTAGATCTTTGGCTGCCCATGTTCCATTTGGGCGGTATCAATAATTTTATTATGCTGTTCGGCTTGGCCGCTCTGATCTATTATAGAAATTACCCGTTAGTCAAACAGCTTTTGTATTTGTTTTTGACCGCTTTTATTTGGTGGGGCGGCGGCCTGCTTTCGCTATTGATATTCAATAAGCCGTTTCAAGAATTTCGCGGTTTTTATATTCTGGCGCCCAGCATATTAATGATCGCCGCGGCTTATGGCCTGGAGCGCTTATGGCATCATTTTAATGTTAACAATAAAAATCTTTATTTTACCGTGGCCGCTATCGGCGTCGCGTATTTTACGGCGCAATCTGTTTTTGGCTTTTTCGCGGATGATCCAATCATAAAAATGCGGCGGGTTAAGTCCAGAGAGGCTAATCGGGCAATCGTGAATCTGGCCGATTATTTAAAAAAAACAGCTGAATCAAGCGCTAAGCTTACGCTTGAAACCGCGCCGCAGCTTTTGGCCTTTACGCCGATAAATAATCTGATTTATTTTAACCAGCATAATAACCACCCGGCGTCTATTTTTTCTAAACGCTATCAATATGTTCAATCGCTGGCTGATTCGCAGTCCGCGGAAGATTTTTACCAGAAGGTAAAAAAATGCCCTTACGGCAGACTGGAACGATTTATTTTATACGGTGATCAAGATAATTATTACCTTTTTTTCCATTTAAACAAAATGATAAGCGGCCTGGAGGAAAAAAAGATAAAAATAAGCAAAAAACTGTTCTCGCCAAGATATTTTGCCAAGACTTATGATAATAACGGCTACGCGGTAATTAACGTAATCGCGCCATAGGTTATTTTTTGAACTTCGCCTTATGAAAATCGGCATTGACATACGAACTCTGATGGACGCGCGCCCGAGCGGCGTGTCCGAATATACGCTGAATTTGGTAAAAGAAATTTTAAAGCTGGATCATGGCAATGAATACCGGCTTTTTTATAATTGTTTTGGCGCGTGCCCCCATGTGCCCGAATTTGCCGGTGAAAACGTGAAAATGGTAAAATATAATTATCCCAATAAAATTTTTAATTATCCGCTGGCTAAATTTTTTAATTGCCCGAAAATTGACCAGGCGCTGGCGGTGGACGCGTGGTTCATGCCGCATATTAATTTTGTCGGTTTATCCGGCCGGGTAAAAAGCATTATTACCGTGCATGATCTGTCCTTTTTAAGGCACCCGGAGTTTTTTAACCGGCGCAAAAATTTTTGGCATAAGATGATTAACGTAAAAAAGCTGTTAAATAAATTTGATGTTATTGTGGCGGTCAGCGAAAATACCAAGAGAGATATTATAGAGCTATGTGGAATAAACCCGGAAAAAATTAAAGTTATTTATTCTGGGATAGGAAGTGAATACGGGCAAATATCCAATATCCAATATCCAATATCCAACAAAATTTCAAATTCCAATAACCAAATAAAATCCAAATACAATCTTCCTGACAAATTTATTTTATATTTGGGAACTATTGAGCCGAGGAAGAACGTTGACGGTATAATCAGGGCATATAATGAATTACGAATAATGAATAATGAATTACGTGATTATAAATTAGTGATTGCCGGAGCGAGGGGCTGGAAAAGCGAAAAGATTTATGAAGAATGGGAGCGGTCGGAATTTAAAGCTGACATAATTTTTTTGGGTTATGTGGACAGCCATGATAAAATTTACTTGTATAATTTAGCGGGGGTGTTTATTTATCCGTCGTTTTATGAAGGTTTTGGCTTGCCGCCGCTGGAAGCCATGGCCTGCGGCGTGCCGGTAATTGCCAGTTATGCCGCCAGCCTGCCTGAAGTTGCCGGCGGCGCGGCCTTAATGGCTGACCCTTATAATATCAATCAACTGGCCAGGGCGCTGGCAGCCGTTTTGACTGATGAAAAATTAAAAAATAAATTAATTGCCGGGGGCCTGGAACAGGCTAAAAATTTTAGCTGGGAAAAGGCGGCCAGGCAGTATTCGGCGCTATTAAATGAATAAAAAAATATTAACGATCAGGATTATTTTGTGGCTTCTGCTGGCGGTGATTACCGGCTGGTTTATTTACCTGAAAATCGCGCCTAGCGGCAGAATCAGCTATCGCTCTGAAGCTGGCCGACCCGGCTATTTTATCGGTAAGCTGGCGCCGGCCGAGCGGGTGGAAACGAACGGCGGCCAGGCAATTATCAAGGGCGACCCGGCTTATTTTTATTTGCGCGCGCCCAGAAGATTCAATCAGGCCAAACTGACCGTTACGTATAAAAATTTGAGCGGTTTGCCGGTCGTTGACGCCGGCTTATTAATTGATAAAGCGGCTTGGCGGATAGACTTGCGGCCGCTGGAAAACAAAACCATTGATCAGCTGGCGCTGGTCTGGGACATGATAAATGACAGCGGTACGATTCTTCTGCAGAGGCAAAAAAAATACGGCAGCCTTAAAGAATTTATTAATAATTTGCCCGAGCGCGGGCAAATCGCCGTTTATAATTACAATCTAAACAGTAAGTATCTGCTGCCGAACTATCAGAAGCAGGATCGGGAAAATTTCCTTAATTATCCTTTGCGCGGCGAGTATCAGTTTTATACATACGTCAAAGCCGAGCCGCTGGACTATAAATTCAGCTTGACTGATTTAAGCAGTAATTCGGGCGCGAAGCCGCTGGACTTGTCCGTCTGGCGCGATGATCAGGCGATTTATCGCCGGCATTTTGACAAGATTGAACAGCGCGGCGAAATAAATTTAAGTCTGGCGGATTTGCCTGAGGGTGTTTATAAAATATCAGTCGCCGCCGCCGACGATATTGTGACGGATAAAATCGTCTACCGGCAAAGCAAAATGTCTTTTATAAATAAAATTCGGCTGGCCGACGGCAATAATAGCAATCTCCGGCTCTGGAGCGATAGCAGCGATTTAAATGTTCAAACCGTTAATCCGGCCAAGCTGCAAACCGTCTCGGCCGGCGGCAACCAAGTGAAAATCGCCAAAACTTATTACCAGTATAACCTAAAGCCGGGCGGCAAGGGGCAACTGATCACGCTGGAAAAAGACGACTTGCTGCTGTCCGGCAACGGAGTTTTTAGTTTTAGCCAGGACGGCTTGATTGATTTCGCCGTGAAAAAAGTTGACGCGAATTTGGATATTAACCAAGCCGGCATTAATTACGTTATAGCTAATTACAGCATTCCCCAAGAAGAAAATAGCCCGCCGGCGCCGGCAGGCTGGAAAGCCGCGCAAGCTGAATTTAATTTAGCCGGCGCCTATAGCGAGCAGACAGGAATTTTCGGGGCAAAAAAATATGTTTTTTTAATTTCCATTCCCGGCCTAAGAGCCGGGGAGCAGGCCAACGGCCGCCTTGAGCTTAAAGAAATCAAAGTTGACTTGGCAGGCGCGAGCTTATGGGAAAAGCTAAGGAAATTTTTTAGCGGTTTATGAAAATTTTTTTAAATTTATTATTCCACGAATTATTTTACGCTCTAACCGGCGCGATTTTACTATTCGCCGGGTTGGAATTTTTGGCGCCGGGAATTATTTCAGCTTATTTGAATTTGAATTACCTTTTGCTGATTTGGCTGATTGATGGTATAATAATCGCATGGTAAACAGAGGCAGAAAGAACATTTTTGAGAAAATATTCTTTAACCAAAAATTTATAGCCTTAACCGGCTTATTAGCCATTGGCATGATTAGTTTTCCTTTGGTAAAAAATACGCTCAAACAATATCGCGTTAATCAGGAAATCAGCGGCCTGAAGAAAGAAATCAGCGGTTTGCAGAATAAGGGAGTTGATTTAAAGAAGTTTGTTTCTTATTTAGAGTCCGATCAATTTGTTGAGGAACAGGCCAGGTTGAATTTGAATTTAAAAAAAGCGGGTGAAGAATTAACAGTTATTAAATCCGATGCCAGCTCCGGCCAGGCCAGCTCCAGCGGCAATTCAATTTTTAATATTCCCGGGTATAACCAGGAAAAAATAAGCGCCGAAGATTCCAATCAGCGAAAATGGATTAATTATTTCTTTGGCAAAAACTGACTCTTTTAAAGGTATGGCTAAAAGCTTAGACGGCATAAAAAAATTAAATCCCGAAGAAGCCGAAAAATACCGCAAGATAGTTTTAAACTACATTGGCGAAAAGGATTCGTCCAAGACTGTTCAGCCGGCGAATATTAACCAAAGCGCGCGAGGCTACAGGTCGCTCGACGGCCTTAAGGCCGGTAAAATTAAATCATTGCCGCCGCGCCAGGCCGAAGAAGACAGGCTGCGGCAAGCGATCAAAAGGCAGTCGGAGATTAGAAAGCAAGTTAAAGAAGAGGAAAAACAATATTTGCTTGAGCGAGAACGCCGGGAAGAAGAGAATAGATCAAGAGAACAAGAAAAAATAAGATTGGAAAAAGAGAGAATTTATCAAGAAAAAGCCGGACGAGAAGAAAATAAAAAGAAAATACGCGAACAGGCGGAGAATGAACGGCGGGCTGAAGAAGATAGGTTAAAACAAGAGAAAATAATCAAGTTGGAGAAAGAAAAACAGGCCAAAGAGCGCGCCAAACAAGAAGAATTTAAAAAAA
Source organism: bacterium (assembly GCA_030649205.1). Classification (GTDB taxonomy): domain Bacteria; phylum Patescibacteriota; class Patescibacteriia; order Patescibacteriales; family GWC2-42-12; genus JAUSGE01. Next base: position 12,884 of record JAUSGE010000019.1, on the reverse strand, counting down.
AGGAAATTGCTAAAAAAGAGCTGGAAGAAGCGGAAGCAAGAGCTAAGCTGGAAGAGAAGAAAAGATGGGAGGAAAAAATAAAGCTGGCCGAGAAGGAAAAGGAGGAAACAAGGCTGGCCAAAGAAAATTTACGCCAGGAAAAAATAAAGCGCCAAGCAGAGGTTAAAAGGATAGGGCAGGAATTAAAATTAGCCAGGCAGATTGCCAGTGAAAAAAGGAGAGCCAAGCGCCAAAAAGCCATAAAAAAATTTAAGAAAAAATTAAAGCTGGAATTAAATTGGCTAGCATTCGCGCTTAAGAAAAATTATGTTTATATCATTTCTTTTTTCCTGCTTTTCCTGATCACGGCTTATTCGTTTTTTTGCGCGGCCGTTTTAAGATTTCAGCTTAATGATAATGTTGTTGTTGAGCGATTGACAAGCTATTTGCCGGTGCCGGCCGTAATTACGAGCCAAGGCATAATTAATTTCCAAGATTTTAAAAGCCTAAAAAATCAGGGGTATTCCGGCCTGACGCTGGACCAGAAAAAAAATTATCTGGCTGCCTGGCTGGCGAAGAGAAATTTAAATAAAAAATACGGCTTGCCTCTTCAGGCTTCAGCCGAAGATTTGGCCATAAAATTTGTTTTGGATCAAGATTTTAATGAAGTCGGCCTGACGCGAATAAATAAAATCAGCGAATTGCTGGGGATTGGCAATCAGCTTGAGCAGTTAGGCAAATACGCGGACGAGTATAATGACGGCGCTTATTACAGCGAGAATGAGGCGGCGCGAAAATTCGGACCAGCGGCTCTGGATTTAAGCATCGGCCAAGCCAGCGGTATAATCGGCCAAGCCAGCGGTTATTATATTATTAAAAGGATAAAAAATGATAACGGCCGTTTTGGCGTTAAGCATATTTTTGTGGGCGCGCGAACTTTGGAGCAATATCTTAATAAAGAGATAGCCGAGACTAAAATATTTATCTTGGCGAATTAAAGTGAGCCGAGACCGGGAATCGAAGCTCCTCGGTGCCTATTTCGGAAATTTCAGAACAGGGTGAACCTATGGTTTACGATACAATTTTAAAGTGAGCCACCCGTCGGATTCGGACCGACGACCTACGGTTTACGATACCGTTGCTCTACCAACTGAGCTAGGGTGGCGAAACTACATAATATCATATCTGGGCATAATATCAATAGCCGGCTCTTCGTAAGGGTGGGCTTTTTTGATGGCCGTGACAACGGTTTCCGCCAAACTTTTATGGCAAAGCGTTTCAACTAATTCCTCTTCAACTTCCTCCGGTTGGCCAATTTTGCCAATAGCCGGACGCGCGCCGACCAGGGGCTTAAACCGACCAATCTGCCTAACTGAACCGCTGGCAAATTCATAATTGCCCTGAACCCCAGCTCCGGCAGCACCCATAACCTGGCGCACCTGTTCCGCCGCGTTAAGCGGAACGCTGACGCGGATTTTTACGAAATCGGATTCTTTAAGCATGGAGCGGGTAACGGGAATCGGACCCGTGTTTCCTGCTTGGGAAGCAGATGTACTGCCATTGTACTATACCCGCGGGTTATGAAATTCTAAACTCTAAATATTAAATTCTAAACAAATTCAAATGCTCTAAATAATAAATTCAAAACAAATGCTGAACGTATTTTGTTTGGAATTTATAATTTTGGATTTGTTTAGAGTTTAGAATTTAGGATTTCGGATTTAACTTCAGTTATGCTATAATTATATTTGCATGAAGAGGCAAAGTCAAATTTGGCATAAAATAATAATATTTTTCCTAATATTAACGCTGGCGCAAACGGCCGGCAGTTTTGTTTGCGCCGCCGAAACCCCGCCGCCGGACGGGAGCCAATATTTTATAAAGATTGACCAAGCCACGGCCAGAAAAGGCTATACCATAAAAGCCTTTGACGGTTTAGCCAAGCTGGCCTTGCCGCCAGGCGTTTTAGCCGATTCAACCGGCGTGGAAATAAAAAAAATCAGTCCGGATTTGATTATGCCCTGGCAGCTGGATAGATTAAGTGAAATTTTCCAATATGAAATAATCAATAAATCAGCTTACAGCGGCAAAAAGCCTTTAGTTGTGGAAATTAAATATGACCGGCAGTCTGATTATTACAAGCAAATTTATTTCTATGACAAAAATTATTTATCTTGGCGGCCCCTGCCGTGCCGCGATGGCGCTGGCGGCAATTCGGTCAAGTGCGATATTGGTTTAGGTTTTGCCCAATTGGCAGTCTTTGCCAATTCGGACGCGTTAGTGGTGGGACGGGCCAGCTGGTATCAGCATAAAAAAGGCCTGTTCGCGGCCTCGCCCGACTTTCCCAAAGGTTCAAAGTTAAAGGTAACCAGCCTAGAGAACGGCAAATCAGTCGTGGTGGAAGTTAACGATTTCGGCCCTGACAAAGCTTTGCATCCTGATCGTCCGATTGACCTGGAAAAGGAAGCTTTTAAAAAAATAGCCAGTTTAAGCCAGGGTACCGTAAAGGTTAAAGTTGAGCCGCTGGCCGTGGCTAAAACCGGCGGCAGGCTATTGGGCCTAGGCTCGCAGGGAGCCAAGGCCGAACCCTCGGTAACGGCTAAATCAGCCATTTTAATGGAGGAAGCCAGCGGCGATATTCTCTGGCAGAATCAGGCCACCAGCACCAGGCCGCTGGCCAGTTTGACCAAGTTGGTGGCCATAAAAGTATTTTTAGACACCAGGCCCAGCTTAAATGAAATTGTGGCTTACAGTGTTAAGGATGAAGAATATAATTATCAATACGCCAGTAAGGCTGAAATAGCCAGGTTGAAAATTAAAGACCGCGAAACTTTAACCGTTGAAGATTTGCTTTACGCGGCCTTGGTGGGTTCGGCTAATAACGCGGTGGAGTCCTTAGTCAGAGTCAGCGGCCTTGTCCGTGATGATTTTATCTCTAAAATGAATCAGGCGGCGGCCGAGTGGGGGGCGTCGTCCACTCATTTTTTGGAACCAACCGGCTTATCGCCGGACAACGTGAGTTCGGCGTACGACTATGCTATAATAAGCAAGCAGGTCTACGCCAATCCGATTATCCAGAAGGCCAGTACCAGGCGCCAGTATAAGTTTACCACCTTAAATACCAAAAAAGCCCATACCATAAATAATACGGATAAGCTGTTGGCCGTAGGCGGCTTTAACATTACCGGCTCAAAAACCGGCTATCTTGATGAAGCGCAATATTGCTTGATGGTAAGGATTAAGAGTCCAAACGGCCGGCAGATTATCGCCGTTACCTTAGGCTCAAACACCAAGGATAACAGCTTTGATGAGACTGAAGAGCTTCTGCGCTGGGGACTAAAAAAAATCAACGGTTATTTATGATAAAATTATCCAACATCAGTAAAATCTATCCGCCGGACATTAAGGCCTTATATAAAATTAATTTGCATATTAAACCTGGTGAATTCGTTTCTATTGTTGGCCAATCAGGCACGGGCAAGACGACTTTGGTGAAGCTTCTAATCAGCGAGGAGCGCCCTAATCAAGGCAGTATCGTGGTCGGCGGCTGGGACATTACCGATATCCGTTCCGCGGAAATTCCAGTCTTGCGCCGGCAAATCGGCGTGGTGTTTCAGGATTTTAAACTGCTTAACCGCAAAACTTTGTTTGAAAATGTCTGTTTCGCCTTGCAGGTTTGCGGCGAGCCGCAAAGCAAAGTTTTGAGCATCGTGCCGCAGGTGATGAAAATCGTGGGCTTGGAAAATAAAATGCACCGCTATCCGCCGGAAGTCTCGGGCGGCGAGCAGCAGCGCGCCGTGATCGCCCGCGCCCTGGTGCATCGGCCCAAAATTTTATTGGCCGACGAACCGACCGGCAATCTGGATTCAATCAATGCCGATGAAATAATTGAAATACTGCAAAAAATCAATAAGTTCGGCACGACCGTAGTTTTAGTAACGCATAACCGCGAAGTGGTGAACAAATTGAGAAAAAGAGTGATTACCATTGACAACGGCTTGATCGTCGGCGATCAGGAAGTTGGCAAATATATATTATAAAATATCCAATACCCAATTTCTAATTTCCAATTTTATGTTTTTATTATCTTTTTTTCGGGGCATAAAATTCAGCCTGCAGGACTTGATCCGCAATATCTGGCTGTCCATAATCACTTTGATAATTCTGGCGCTGGCTTTATTCTCCGCTAATCTCCTCTTAATGGTTCAGGTTTTGAGCCGGGCGACTATCAGCGCGGTCCAAGAAAAAATAGACGTCAGCTTATACCTTAAGTCAGATGCCGAGGAAAGCCGGATTTTAGCTTTAAAAAGCCAGATCAGCAATCTTGATTCAGTTAAGCAGGTGGACTACATTTCCCGGCAAACCGCCATGGCGAGTTTCAGGGATAAGCACAAGAGCGATCCGGAAATTTTACAGGCTTTATTGGAGCTGGGAAAAAATCCGCTGTCGCCGAGCTTGGTAATTAAGCCGAAAAACGCCGATAATTATGACCAGCTGATCGCCAGTTTGAATAAAATTAATGATGATATCATTGAATCAAGAAATTTTGACGACCATAAAGCCATGCTGGATAAAATAAACAGCCTGGCCAAAAAAGCCAGCCAGGCCGGGCTGGCCATTAGCGCGCTGTTTGTTTTGATTACGATTTTGGTAGTCTACAACGCGGTGCGCGTTACCATTTATACTCATAAGCGGGAAATCGGCATTATGAAATTGGTGGGCGCGTCAACCTGGTTTATCCGCGCGCCCTATCTGTTTTCCGGAATTATTTTTGCCGGCCTGGGAGTGCTGGCTATTATCATTATTCTCTATCCGTTTTTAGGCTTGATCCAGCCGTATTTGACGGATTTTTTCAGCGGTTTTCAGGTTAATCTCTTGGATTATTACAATAATAATTTTTTCATGATCTTCGGCTTGGAATTTTTAGCCGCCGCGCTGGTTAACATCCTGGCCAGTTTAGTGGCGGTGGGCAAGTACTCAAAAGTGTAATAAGATTTATGAATGATTTAGAAGAATGGAAATGACCAAAACAAAAACAGCATCGGGGGGGGTAACGGAAGCTCAAAGTTCAATCCGCCAGCCGGCGGATAAAGCTGACAATTTTTCTAATTCTAATTTTTTCAAAACCGCCGCTGTCTTCTTCTGCGCCGGTACGGAATAAATTTTCATGAAAAAAATTCCTAAAAATTCACAGATTATTATTTATAAAACCGAAGACGGCCGAACTAAAATTGATGTGCGTTTTGACGGCGAGACGGTCTGGCTGACGCAGAACGCTTTGGCGGAATTATTTCAAACGACCAAGCAAAATATCAGCCAACACATCATAAATATCCTAGAAGAGGCTGAATTGAAGGAGGATGCAGTTGTAAAGGATTTCTTGACAGCTGCCAAGGATGGCAAAAATTACCAGACAAACTACTATAATCTTGACCTTATCATTTCTGTCGGCTACCGCGTCAAGAGCTCAATTGCGACTTCGTTTCGCCAGTGGGCAACGCAGCGGCTCCGCGAATACATCGTGAAAGGTTTCATTTTGGATGATGAGCGGCTTAAAAATCCAGATCTGCCCTTTGATTATTTTGAAGAACTTACTCGGAGAATCGCCGACATCCGCACATCGGAAAAAAGATTTTATCACAAGATCACGGATATTTATGCGACCAGCGTTGACTATGATCCAACCAGCGAAGAAAGTATTCTATTTTTTAAAACAGTGCAAAATAAAGTACATTGGGCTATCACCGGCCAGACCGCGCCGGAAATTATTTTATCAAGAGCGGATAGCGCCAAATCGCACATGGGACTGACCTCGTGGCGCGGGGCAAAACCGCGCAAGGATGATGCGGCGATTGCGAAAAATTATCTGAATGAAGCGGAACTGTTGGCGCTTAACAATCTCGTTGAACAGTATTTGGTATTCGCCGAAGGGCAAGCCCTGCGCCGCGTCCCGATGTATATGAAAAATTGGATTAAAAAGTTGAATGATTTTTTGACAATTAATGATCGCGCCATCTTGAACCACCCCGGAAGCGTGTCGCATGAAGAAGCGCTGGATAAGGCCGAGCAAGAATACGCAGCTTTCCATAAAAAGAGAAATGCTAAATTTGTGGAATCCGATTTTGACCGGGAAGTGAAGAAGCTGATAGCGAAGAAAAAGTAATTCAGGCATTCCAATAATACGCGATATTTAGTAAAATAAATCAATGGAAATTGAAACTAAAATAGCGATTTTCAAAGGCAAAGAAATCAGAAAAATCATTTATCAAAACGAATGGTGGTTTTCGGTTGTGGATGTCATTGAGGCTTTAACAGAAAGTGAGAACCCAGCTGTATACTGGCGGGTACTCAAGAAACGTCTTCTCGACGAAGGGTCAGATGAAACCGTTACAAAATGTAACGGTTTGAAGATGCTGGCGGCTGATGGGAAAATGCGTGAGACAGACTGTGCGAATACCGAGATGCTGTTCCGACTCGTGCAGTCTGTCCCCTCACCAAAGGCAGAGGCAATCAAACGCTGGCTTGCTCGAGTTGGCTATGAACGCATTCAAGAAATAGAAGATCCAGAGCTGGCGACCAAGAGAGAAAACCTGCGCGACCATATGGATGACTTTGAATTGATCTTCACCATGCTGGGCGAGCGATCCACCACCGAGATCCATCGCACCTAAAATTCGCAAGGCGTGCCGAAATTAAAAGCGGATGCCAATCGGGGTGGCAGGGTAGCCGGAAATGCCAGAAAGGAACTGGAAACAGAGTTAGGCCGACCGGTGATTTCAAAGAGTAATTTTAAGAAATTAGGCCAGAGGAAAAGGCCAAAATAAGTATTCCCATGCTTGGCGGTTTTTGGTAAAATAAAAGAAACATAAAAAGCAAGATATGCCCCGAATCTTAGCAGTTCAAAAACGAGAGAGAGAGTAAATAGCTCCCGCCGGATTACCCCCTTTAACAAAGGGGGTTGGGGGGGATTTAAGTTTAATTTTTTCCTCAAACCCGCCGCGGTTTTCTTTTGCGCCGATCCAGAAAATGTAATATAATAATTTTATGGAGGAGAAAAAGCTCGGCAATAACTACGCTTTCATTGACAGTCAGAATCTTAATTTAAGCATTCGGGATCTTGGCTGGCGATTAGATTTTTGCCGTTTTCGGATTTATCTTAAAGAAAAATATAATGTTTCAAAAGCGTTTCTTTTTATCGGTTATGTTGAAGGCAATAATGAACTTTATAAATTTCTTCAAGAAGCCGGTTTCATCTGTATTTTTAAACCAACATTGAAATATAAGGATGGGACCACCAAGGGTAATTGTGACGCGGAATTGGTGCTTCAAGCTATGATTGAATATGGCAATTATGATAAAGCGGTAATTGTTACCGGAGACGGCGATTTTTATTGTTTAGTTAAATATTTAGCGGAAAAAAATAAGCTGAAGGCTGTGCTTGTGCCAAACCGGTTTAAATTTTCAGCCCTGCTAAGGTTTAAAATTTGCCGGCCGTATTTAAGATTTATGAATGATTTAAAACAAAGATTAGCCTATAAAAAAGAAAAGGCCCTATAAGGACGAAACCTCATAGGGTTGACTTTTCCGTTGGTGATTATTTTCATTATAGCAAATAGAAATTTGGTGTCAAGCCTTTTTATAATTATGCCCCGAATCTTAGCAGTTCAAAAACGAGAGAGAGTAAATAGCTCCCGCCGGATTGCCCCCTTTAACAAAGGGGGTTGGGGGGATTTTACATCTAAGAATTTTCTCAAAACCGCCGCGGTTTTAGCCTGTGGCGTTTTTTTGTTTTTCGGCTTGGCAGGGCAAGCGAGCGCGGCGGTGTATTAATTTTGGCCGAAAAATATGGTATAATGAATCCATAAATATTAGAACTAAATATGGCAACAAATAAGAAAATAGTGGTTGTGGGAACAAAAATTTCAGTTATTTCAAAGGGAGATAAAGATTATTTGTCCCTGACCGATATGCTAAAGGCAAAAGATGGTGATTTTTTTATCTCGGATTGGCTAAGAAACAGAAATACGGTTGAATTTTTGGGAATATGGGAAAGCATAAACAATCCGGATTTTAATTATGGCGAATTCGCCATAATTAAAAGTCAAGTTGGGCTGAATAGCTACAAAATCAGCGTTAAAGAATGGGTTCAAAAAACCAATGCCATAGGTCTTAAAGCCGCCGCGGGCAGGTACGGCGGCACCTATGCCCACAAAGATATCGCTTTTGAATTTGGCATGTGGATTAGCCCTCAATTTAAGCTGTATTTAATAAAAGAATTTCAGAGGCTGAAAGAGGAGGAGAAGCTAAGAATCGAGACCGGCTGGGATATAAAAAGAATATTAGCCAAAGTGAACTATCGTATTCATACAGATGCCATTAGGGAAAATTTAATTCCCGCAAAAATCAGCAAGAACCAAGAGAACATTATTTATGCCAACGAAGCCGATGTCTTGAATGTGGCATTGTTTGGTATCACAGCCAAAGATTGGCGTGATAAAAACTTGGGCAAAGAGGGCAATGTCCGCGACTATTCATCAGTTGAACAGTTGATCTGCTTGTCTAATATGGAAAGCCTGAACGCTCTATTGATCAAACAAGGCCTACCTCAAAAACAAAGATTGCAAACTCTAAACGAAATCGCCATTGATCAGATGAAATCCCTTTTAGGGCGAGGCAACAGCAGTATTACAAAATTGAAATGAACTTCTTGCTTCCATGCGGGGGAATTTGGTATAATTAAGGCATCAACGTTGAATCAATATGTATGACAAAAATGATAAATCAGCACAGCCAAAACGAGAGAGAGAGAGAGAGAGAGTAAATAGCTCCCGCCGGATTACCCCCTTTAACAAAGGGGGTTGGGGGGATTTTACATCTAAGAATTTCATCAAAACCGCCGCAATTATTTTCTGCGCCGGTTTTTTGTTTTTCGGCTTGGCCGGCAAGGCGAGCGCGGCAGGAGAAGGACAATATTATAGAGGCAATGGCGGGTATGGCCGTATCCTCAATGCCAATTTTACCGATCTGGATTACACTCAAGACTTTTCTGTTGAAGCGGTGATTGACATTAAGCCGTACGAAAATTCAAGTTGGCCGGGGATAGTAACGAAGTTATATAATTACGGCCTTTATAATGCTTCTTATGCAGGTTGGGGGTTAGGGCTTAATCAACCCTCTCAATATGGCGCAACTATTGTTGCCAAAGTAGGTGATGGAACGAATGACGCACAAGCTAGATATCATATGTATGTCGGGTATGCAGGCCGAGCCCATATAATAATGACATGGAATGCTGCATCTAAAACAGTGAATATTTATGTAGATGGAGTTCTGGATGGGACTGCGACGAATAATTCAATTGTTTTGGCAAATATTGATAATTCAAATGATTTTTGGTTAGGCAAAAGTGCTGTAAATTTGACAAGCCCTATAATTTTTGCCAGATTGTGGAATCGCGATCTTTCATCAGATGCTTCAACGCTTTACGGCAATTATAATTCGACAAAACAACATGAACTGCCTTTGGGTTTTGATACTACAAATCTTGTTTCTGAATGGTTGATGTTTGATGAGTCAAATTCTAGTGGAGGTGCAGGAACAACGCATGTTAAAGATACAATTGGAGCGAATCATGTTGAAATGACGAGCGGAGCAAATATTATTTCAAGCTCTGGAGCATTATCCTTGGCATCTCCTGCAGATGGTGCCACTAGTCAGAATAAAGCAGTAACGCTTTCGGCCAGTGGCGGCTATGATACTTTGAGCGGTTTGGGCGCAGTCACGGGACCATTACAATATTATTTTCAGGTTGATGAAGTTAATACTTTTGACTCGTCGAATCTCAAGGAGTCGAGTTGGATTGCGGATGTTATGACATGGCAACCGCTTTTAAAGCCGAGTACAACATATTACTGGAGAGTAAAAACACGGGATAGTGCATCAACGCCTCTTGTTTCAAGTTATACAGCTACTTTTTCTTTTACTACACAGGAATCAACAACGTGGTATGTTCGCCCAGTTGGCGGAAGCTATGGATCAGAGAATGGAACTAGTTATGATAATGCATGGGATGGCTTATTAAGTGTAGTGTGGGGAGAAAGCGGAGTAGAGGCCGGGGACACATTATATGTTGCAGGACTACATTTGCATAACATGACTTCAATAAACTATACTGCCAATCAGGCAAATGTTCTTATTAATGCCTCTGGCCTTTCAGATGAAAACCCTATAACCATAAGAGGAGATTATGCTGGCGACCCAGGCGTAGTTTGGGGAGCATACAAAATCAGCTATGCCTCATGGACATCAGATGGGGAGGGGGTGTATCACGTTACTTTGTCGGGAACAACTTATGGTGATTGGTTTTTTGAGGACGTGACTCAAAATTCATACACAATACTTACTCGGCAGACTAGTTTGGCGAACGCCCAGGCTAATCCCGGTTCATTTTATAAAAACGGACAAACGTTATATGTCCATACGACTGACGGAGCAGATCCTGCGGGCAGAATAGCAATAAATTCATATGGGTATGAATTTGTAATGAATCCAACCCAATACATAAAATTTTCTAATTTCAGCTGGTACAATCCGAATTGGTCGTGCATTTATAGTTACAATCAGACAACTACGAGATGTAATCATATTACTTGGGATGGTTTGACTATGGCGTATGGGGTAAGCAACGCTTTTTCTTTCTACGACTACTATGATTATATGGAAGTCTTAAACTCTAATATCAGCTGGTTCTCTAGCGGAATTTATAATATTAGTACCACCAACAACGCGCCTTCTTATTATCTATACAAAGGAAATACAATTCACGATATCGGAGTGCGCGATATCCAACAAAATGGCGATGCCCACTGTATCGGAATACAGGGCGGGAATGCCGGAATCATAGAAGATAATTATTGTTATAATGCGGGTAGCGGCCCGCTACTTTACGCGTTCACCAATCAGATTCTCACCAATACCATTATACGCAAAAATTATGTGAAAGATCTTCATAATTTAGGATCGGCGTCTGGCTATGGAGTATCCTCTCAAAGTAATAACGACTCTTTATCGGATAAAAGTGGCAACGAGATTTATAATAACATTGTAAATAACGCTACCGTAGGATACAGGATGCAGTTTGAAGATGAGCAAGAGGTTTATAATAATGTGGCGTATAATTGCGCGAAAGGTTTTGAATCGACAAGGAACTATAATTCAACTGTCGGGGCTGATGTTACTGTAAAAAACAATTTATTTTTAAATCCAACAACAAAACATATAAACTGGGGGAGTGGCGCTACATCCGGGTACACGATTAACTTCGATCATAATTTATATTTTCCGGATACAGGCGCTTTGTTTTATAAGACTTCTGATGGCAATGATATTAATTTTTCTGGATGGCAATCTATAGTAAAGGCTGGTTCAGCCTTTGATCCAAACTCTTCTGTTGCGGATCCGTTATTTACTAATGTAAGTGGCAATTACTCAAACGCGACAGATTTTCAAATATCACAGACCTCCCCCGCCATTGACTCCGGCACTGATGTTTCTCTCACCACCGACTATGCCTCTAACCCCATCTACGGCCTGCCCGACATCGGCGGGTATGAATACCAGCCGCCATATACCGTCGGTACCACGCCCGTGCCCACCAGTGGCAGTGTGCGCGTCTATTCCGACGGCCAATACCGCGCTCTGGTCGCCACCTCCTCGGCCGCAACTATCTCTGCCGCTAATTTCTCCATCACTCCCTCGGGCGGCTCTTTCTATACCGCCTCCACCTCTCAATATTTAGACATCACCATAGATAGCTGGAGCACTAGTGGAGCCAAGAACAAACAATGGACGGCCACCAGCACTGACGGCGGTGTCGGCTACACCCACGCCACCAGCACCGTCTATACCATCGGCGATCTCCTCGCCAACACGGCCTACACATTTAAAGTAGATAGTTTAGCCTCCACCACCGCCATTACCGGTTATGGCTCTACGGTCTGCACTTCTGGCGTCTGCACTTCTAACAGCAGTGGCATAGTCACTTTCACTTATTCCGGCGGCTATTCCACCCATACGTTTGCTCTGGAGGATATTACGGCTCCCACCCTCACCGAAACCACCCCGGTCTCCACCCCCTCAAACGACACCACCCCCAGCTATGTGTTTTCCAGCTCCGAAGCCGGCACCCTACTCTCGGCCGGTTCCTGCACTCCCGGCTCCACCAGCATCTCCCTTGGCGCCAATACCGTCACCTACAATGCTCTCGCCGACGGCACCTATACTGATTTGCCGACTTTCAGTGATTGACGCGGCCGGGAACAATTCAGCTACCACCACGCTGGCTTCGTTTATCATAGACACAGTAGCCCCCGCTTCCTCCGCCTCCATTTCCGGCGCCACCTACACCACCCCCCAATCAATCAGCCTGTCCTGTTCTGACACTACCTCCGGCTGTAGCCAGATATATTATACGACTGACGGCACTACACCCACTGTCAATTCTCAAACCTATACCACTGCCATTAGCATCACCAGCGGCTACACCGTACTAAAGTATTTTTCTGCCGATAACGCGGGCAACAGTGAAACAACTATTCATACGGAAAATTATACTGTCATTACCGGCAGTGTGTCGTTTATGGCGCCGACGGTTGCGCAGACGCAGACGACAGTGCCCGGCGATAATATTAAATCCCCCTTACCCCCTTTGTTAAAGGGGGAAAACCCCAGTCCGCCAATCATCGCTACCGTAGATCAGATACTCTCCGAAGCCAAACAAATAGTTAATTTAACCAATTTTATTAATCTAGGCACTGACAGCACTAAGATACTGGGCACCGGAGAAAGGCAAGGAGTAATTAACAGTTTTACCTCGGCCTTTGGCAAACCCCCGCAAACAGAGATTG